>CAJMLC010000120.1 GCA_905214155.1 uncultured bacterium
GTCCTGCTGCACCTCGCAGTCGCATTGCAGGATGTGCAGCCGGAAACGGTCGAAAAACAGCCGCTCGCGGCACAGGATGTCCCGCACGGCGCTGAGGAACCACGCGCAGAGCCCGCGCGAGCAGGAGGCCGACGTGTCCAGCACGATCACCATCTCCCGCAGCTTCCGCTCCTCGGAGTATTCGAGCGGCTCGATCAGCGGCATACCGTCGTAGTGCTCCATGCCGTAGGCGTACCAGGAATAGGCGAAGTCCGCATCGTTGACATGCCGGTTTTCCCGTACCTCGGAAAATTCACGCAGCAGCGCGGCGAACCGCGCCTGATTGTCCGGCAGCTCGGGCAGGGCCAGCCTCTGATGCGCCGTGCCGGAGCCGATCTTCGGCTTGTGCGGCTGCATCATGGGCCGGAGCTTCCCCTCCTGCCGTTTCCACGCCGCGGCCACGCCCTCGCCGGACGTCCCGGCCCGCTGCTCGCGCTGCGCGGCGGCAAGCCAATATCCATGGCTGTCGCGCCGGAACGCCTCGCGCAGCGCGTCCTGCGAAAACGGGAATTCTCCTTCCAGCCGCGCATAGACGCTCCGCGCCGAATAGGCCGCGCCGTCGCCGCAGGCATAGAATGCTTTTGCGTACAACCCCTCCAGTGGCTTGTCCAGCAGGCGCAGGCGCAGGAACTCCGCCGCCATATCGCACGCCAGATCCCAGCGCGCCGCATCGCGCCGTCCGCGCGTCCACGGGTGGCCCAGCATCGCGTGCAGCACGCTGTGCAGCAGCACATCCTCCGCGTCCGCCGCCGCGAACCAGTCCGGCGGGGCGAAATAGGCCCGTCCGTCCGTGCCGGGCTTCGCGCCCGGCGCCCAGTCCAGCAGACCGAGCGGCACGGCCAGCACCGGCAGCCGCCGGGTCAGTCTGCCGCGCAGACGCTGAAACGCCGTCTTCCCGTCCACCGTGCCGCCTCCTTCGCCGTTTTTCTCCCTTCAGTATACCATTCCTGCGCCAAAAGCAAAAGCAGAATTTTGCGTCTCCGGCAGGATCAGCACGTCGGAACGGCCCTGCTATTCGTCATCCGGAGACCGCATTCGGCGTCATCGGATCATCGCTGTGGGCAGTTTTGCCAAAAAGCGAACTGAATTTTTGTCAGCCAAACAAATTGTTTGTATCGCTTAACAGCTTCTGAACAAGTATACTTGATACTGAGGCCAGAATAACGGGCGCCGCCTGTCACTTTTCCCTTTTCGGGCAAGGCTGCCGCCCACCGCGCCTGCGGCTCCGGCCATCAAATAAAAGGCGAATTTTTTATGAAAGCTCAGAGATCCCGCGCACCGGCGTCCGTCGACAACATCTACAAGCCCGACGGCAGAGTCCCCGTTGGAAAGGCCATTCCCTTCGGATTGCAGCATGTGCTGGCCATGTTCGTGGCAAACGTCACGCCGGTCATGCTCATTGCAAGCGTCGCCGTCTACAACGGCCAGGCATTCACAGTCATCGACACGGCCCTGCTCATTCAGGCCGCCATGCTCGTCGCCGGTATCGGTACCCTCATTCAGCTGTTCCCGGTCTGGCGCATCGGCTCGCGCCTGCCGGTTGTGATGGGCCTGAGCTTCACGTTCCTGTCGGCGATGATGACGCTGGCCGCGAAGGACTATGGCTATATGATCGGCGCGATCATCGTCTCGGGCGTCACGATGCTGGGCGAGTGCGGCTTTGACCAGCGCAACACCATCATCGCTGCCACGTCCTTTGCCATCGGCATCGGCGTGACGCAGGTGCCGGAATTCTTCTCCGGCATGCCGCAGATCGTCAGCGACATCTTCGCGGGCAACCCGGTCGCGGGCGTGTTCGTCGTCGCGATGATCCTCTCGCTGGCGCTGCCCAAGAAGGTCAAGCCCGAGGACATCGGCGCGCTGACCGAAGAGACGATCGAGCCCAAAAAGCCTGAATAAATCATTTTCCGCCCGGCAGACGAGCTGCCGGGCGGTTTTTTGTCTATTTCCTGCAGGAACTGCACAAGAAAACATTTACATTTTACAATGTCTGGTGTATCATGGAATTATCTACAGAAGAAGCATCGTCGATCCACATCAGAGAGAAGGAGGCCATTTTATGCGTAAACCATTGATTGCTGTTCTGGCGCTGCTGCTGTGCCTCGCGCTGGCCGTTCCTGCGCTGGGCGCGGGCGGCCTCGCAGCCTTTCAGGAGCCGCAGGGCGCGCAGCCCGGCGCATTTTCCGACGTTCCGTCCGGCAGCTGGTATGCAGCCGGGGTGCGGGCCGTTTCCAGCCGCGGGATCATGAACGGCACGGGGAAGACGAGCTTCTCCCCGAAGCAGACCGTCTCCTGGGCGCAGGCCGTCGCCATTGCCGCACGCATCCACGCCGCCTGCAATGACGGCGAGATCGCCGAGGCCGGCGGCGCGTGGTACGAGCCGTATGTCGCCTACGCCTCGGAGGCAAAGCTCCTGCCCTCCACGTGCCCGGAGAGGAGCGCCGTCACGGCAAAGACCATCACCCGGCAGGAGCTGGCGGGTCTGTTTGCAAACGTGCTGCGCGCAGAGGATCTGCCCGCGATCAACGACCAGACCATCCCGGATCTGAACGCCGTGGATGCGGAGTTCCGCGAAGCAGTCGAGCAGATGTATGCCGCTGGCGTCTTCACCGGCAAAAACGGCGGGAATTTTGATCCCAACGGCTCGGCCACGCGCGCAGAGATCGCCGTGATCGTCAGCCGATTGATGCTGCCCGGCCAGCGCGTCGGGCACGACAGCCGCGTCAACCCCGCCATGGCTGATCAGATGGGCAACTATTATCAGGGCAGCCTCGCTGTGCAGTCCGGCGATACAGTCTACTACGTCTACCGCAATGACGACGCCGATGAGATCGGCGTGACCGCGCGCAAAGCGGACGGCAGCATGGAGCCACTCTTTTCCTCCGACCGTGTGCCGGACAATCTTTATCTCGGTGCGGACGGCGCGTTCTACTTCCTGTGGTGGGAGAAGCTGCTCCGCTATGACCCCGCCGTCAACAAGGTCGACGAGGTCTACGCCGCGAAGGGCAAGATCGACTCGTTCCAGTTCTACGACGGGAAGCTCTACGTGCTGGAAAATTACGCCGGGGACCCCAACTATCCGGATCAATGGCGTTACCGCTTCGGGTATCTCGAAAACGGCCAGTTCAAGAGCCTGATGGACGGCATCACCTTCAAGCAGGAGACTCGTATGGAGCGCCTGCATCTGTTCGGCGGTAAGGCGTGGTTCCTCTTCGGCGACAACACGGAGCTTTCCAGCAGCGGAAGCGGCTACGTTTTCTACAACTACACGCTCTGGTCGATCGACCTTGCGACCGGCGAAAAGGGCCGCGCAGTGGATCTTGACGAGTTTTATATGAGCGAGATCGCCTTCGACGGTGCGACGGCCTATGCGTTCGAAGGCGGCGACGACCAGCCCATGCAGATCGTCCGCTTCAGTCTGTTCCAGCCCAATCTGCGTGAGACCGTTCTGACGCTGCCCGAGGAGGCCACGCCGGGCTATCGCATGTCGCTGATCTCGAACGGCGGCAAGCTCTATTACTTCTCGCCCGAGGCACGTAAGCTCTGGCAGATCGGCGCAGACGGCAGCATGACGCTGACTGCGCAGGCCACATGGGGCAAGCGCCTGTTCGAGTACGCGACCATCACGCCGCAGGGCGTTCTCTTCCACGACGTGACCACGGTCCGCTTGAACGAGACCTCGGTGTTCGAAGTCCGTCTGCCGGACGGCTCGCTTGTGAATTGCGCCGACTTCCTGAAGCTCCGCTGAGCCAGCCGCTCGGACCCGTAAAAACCCCGGATGTCCCGCAGGACATCCGGGGTTCTGCGCTCTCGGCCGGAACTTTTGCATGGTGCGCAGCGTCTTTTATGATATAAAATGGGACCAATGCCGCTCCGTAATGCTCTGATCGGGAGCCATGGAATTTCATGCCGGTCTCTTTGGGGGCGGCGTTGTGGGCACATGCTGAGGCCGGTCTCATAGCGAAATTCCGCTTGACGATTTCTGAAAAATCTGATATATTATGCGTGTTTCATGCGATATTCTATTGGAACATATAAAGTACCGTATTTTTTACGCAGTTTCTCCCGGCAGACAGAAATGCTTGCCGGGCGTTTTTTGTGCAGAAATGGAAGGAGAGATCATGATGAAATCAAACAGTTTGAACCCGCTCGTCAGGCAGCTTTCTCTCTGCGGGCAGATTGCAGAGCACAAGACGCAGATGCTGCGCGAACATGGCGGCGAGGAAGTGTCTGTGCTGGACGCGCTGACTGCGGAGCAGCAAAATCAGCTTGGGGCTCTGCTCAGCCTCCTGCAAAAACGCTGGCTGGAAGATCACGCGGCGCACCATCAAAAGTAAATCATACGTTCTCGACATAAAATGTCACCCTGCCATTGTCAGACGGCAGGGCGGCATTTTTTTATAAGGGAACCAAAAGGAAGGACAATTATGGAACAAAACAGTCGTTATCTCGAAGAAGAAACCCTCTCAAAGCTGATGCTGAAATTCAGCATTCCCTGTGTGCTGTCGATGCTGGTCGGCGCACTCTACAACATTGTCGATCAGATCTTCATTGGAAATTCCAGTGTCGGCACGATCGGCATTACCGCGACCTCCGTTGTGTTTCCGCTCATCACGATCGCAATGGCGTTCGGCCTGATGCTTGGTGACGGCGCGGCGGCCTATCTGTCGCTGTGCATGGGCAGGCGCGAATCGGATAAGATCGGCAAAGCGATCGGCACGGCCATCACGACCGCCATTGTGATTGGCCTGATCTTCTGGATCGTCGGATATTCGGCATTGGACGCGATTTTGAACTTCCTGGGCGCAAAAACAGCCGAATCCCTGACTGCATCGCATGAATATGCGTTCTGGATCTTGCTGGGTCTTCCGTTTACGATCCTCGGCACGAGCCTGACGCCCATCGTCCGGGCGGATGGCGCACCGAACGTCGCAATGGCCTCCGGGTTATGCGGCTGCCTTTTGAATATCTTTTTGGACTGGCTTTTTGTCTTCCCCATGGACATGGGTGTGGCAGGCGCCGCGATCGCGACGACGATCGGCAACGTCGTTTCGTTCCTGATCGTGTTCCGGTATCTGTTCCGCACAAGATCCTTCCAGCTGAAGGCGTCTGATTTTGTGCCGGATCTCCCGGCGATCGGACAGATCGGGAAATTGGGTTTCTCCAGCTTCCTCACCCAGCTTTCCATTGTCATCATCACGATCGTTTCCATGAATATGCTCGCAAAATACGGCGCACAGAGCCAGTACGGCGCGAACGACCCGCAGGCGATCATCGGCGTGGTGATGAAAGTCTGTACCATCGCGGTAAATCTCGCGGTCGGGATCTCCGCCGGCTGCCAGCCGATTTTCGGCTTCAATTATGGCGCGGGGCGGTATGACCGCGTGCGAAAGCTGCTCGGCATGGTGATGCGGAGCGTGCTGTGCATCGGCGTCGTCGCGACGATCCTGTTTCAGACGATCCCGGCGCAGATCATCGGCATTTTCGGCACGAACTCCCAGAGCCCGGCGCTCTACATGGAGTTCGGCACGAGGGCGCTGCGCGTCTATCTGCTGCTGATTTTGTTTACGCTGGTGCAGAAATCCGCGTCCATCTTCCTGCAGGCGCTTGGCAGCGCGGTGCGGGCGACGCTGCTCTCGCTCATCCGTGACGTGATCGCATTCGTTCCGTTTACGGTGCTGCTTCCGCTCCGGCTGGGACTGGACGGTATTCTCTGGGCCGCGCCCGCGGCGGATAATGCAGCTGTTCACCCCAAGCAGAAAGCGCGAGAGCAGCACGTCCGACAGGTTCGGCAGGATGTGCCGCACGACAATACCACAAGATGCGGTACCGGCCTATGCGCATTGTGCCGAAATATTGAAATACAAACCAAGATACAAAATGAAGCGGCGTTTCGCTCTCTC
>CAJMLC010000121.1 GCA_905214155.1 uncultured bacterium
GTAAAAGAGGAAAAGAATATGGATATTTTTAATGTACTGAACCTGATCGGCGGACTCTGTCTGTTCCTGTTCGGAATGAACCTGATGGGACAGGCGCTCGAGCGCCGCGCGGGCGGCAAGCTCCGCTCGCTGCTGGGGAAGATGACCGGCCGGAAATTGGCCGGTTTTGCGATGGGCCTTGGGATCACGGCTGTGCGCCAGAGTTGCTCGGCTACAACGGTCATGGTGGTCGGTTTTGTCAATTCCGGGCTGCTGACGCTGCGGCAGGCGATCAACGTCATCATGGGCGCCAACGTTGGCACGACGGTCACGGCATGGCTGCTCAGCCTTGGCGGGATCCAAAGCGATGCTGTGTGGGTGCAGCTGCTGAAGCCGTCGTCGTTCACGCCGGTGCTGGCTTTGATCGGCATTGTTCTGTACATGTTCTGCAAGAGCGGCAAGAAAAAGGACACCGGTATGATCCTGCTCGGCTTCGCCACGCTGATGTTCGGCATGGAGACGATGACCGGCGCGGTCGCCGGGCTGAAGAATGTGCCGCAGTTCACGCAGCTGTTCCTTGCCTTTACGAATCCCGTGCTCGGCGTGCTCGCCGGTGCGGTCCTGACCGGCATCATCCAGTCCAGCTCGGCCTCCGTCGGCATTTTGCAGGCGCTGGCCGTCACCGGGGCCGTCAGCTACGGCGCGGCCATCCCCATCATCATGGGACAGAATATCGGCACGTGCGTCACGGCCCTGCTCTCCTCCGTCGGCACGAATAAAAATGCGAAGCGCGCCGCCCTGGTCCACCTCTCCTTCAACGTAATCGGCACAGTCGTCGGCCTAATTTTGTTCTGCGCGGTGCGCGCGCTGATCGCGCCGCCGATTTTGAACGAGGCGGCCACGATGTACGGCATCGCCATCGCGCACTCCTGCTTCAACATCCTCTGCACGGCGCTGCTGCTGCCCTGCTCCGGCCTGCTGGAGAAGCTGGTCAACTGGCTCGTGCCGGGCGCGAAGGTCGTGGAAACGACGACGCAGCTCGACGAGCGCCTGCTCGCCACGCCGCCTGTCGCGCTGGAGCGCTGCCACACTGTGGCGGTGGAGATGGCGTGTGACGCAGCGCTGGCCCTGAAGGAGGCGCTGCAGTCGCTCGACGGCTGCACGCCGGAGCTGGCCTCCGACATCCGCCTGCGTGAGGACACGACCGACCGCGAAGAGGATGCCCTCAGCACCTATCTGCTGAAGCTCAGCGCCTCGCAGACGCTCGGCGACCGCGAGAGCGAAGAGGTCACGGAGTTGCTGAAGCTCGTGGGCGACTTTGAGCGCGTTGCAGACCATGCCGTCAACATCCTCGAATCGGCAGAAGAGCTCTCGGAAAAGAAGCTGGCGTTTTCGGACGCGGCGCAGGGGGAGCTTTCGGTGCTGCGCGACGCGGTGACCGAGGTGCTCGACACGGCGCGCGAAGCGTTCGAGCGCGGCGACGTCCGGATGGCCATGCAGGTCGAGCCGCTGGAGCAGGTCATCGACCAGCTCAAGGAGCAGATGCGCACGAACCACATCATGCGCCTGAAAAACGGCGATTGCAGCGTCGAGACCGGCTTCGTCCTCTCCGACATCCTGACGAATCTGGAGCGCGTCTCCGACCACTGTTCCAACATCGCGGGCTGCGTCATCGATCTGCGGCAGCACAACCTCAACCTCCATGCCTCGCTCCAGGCGAGCCGCAGCGGCAGCGAGGAATACCTGCAGAAGTACCACGCCTATGCCTCCAAATATGCGCTTCCTGCCGCGAAGTGAGCTGCGCAGGATCAAAAACACCTGAAATTGGGATCCGAATGCCGCCGGGACATTCCGTTCCGGCGGCGTTTTGCGCATTCCGGGCGGTTTTTTACCAAACTGTGAACAAACATTGCTTTTTTTGTGAATTTTAGCACTCTACTATTGACAGTGCTAAAAACCGTGGTATACTGAAGCTGTTCCTGAGGGAGAGAGAAAGTTGAAAGCCTGATGGAACGAAATGAACACATATATGATGGTAACAAAAGTTGCCGGTCCCCGCGAAGGGGACCGAATGACGAAATGGAGGAATGACTTATGTTGCCTAGCATTTTTGGTGAAAATCTGTTTGATGATTTCTTTGGTGATCCGTTTGAAATGATGGTTCCGCAGAGCCGCAATCCGCTCTATGGCAAGCATGCCAAGAACCTGATGAAGACCGACGTCCGTGAGACCGAGGACAGCTATGAGCTGGACATCGATCTGCCGGGCTTCAAGAAGGAGGACGTCAGCGTCGAGCTGAAAAACGGCTACCTGACCATTCAGGCTGCGAAGAGCCTCGACAAGGACGAGCAGAAGAACGGCAAATACATCCGTCAGGAGCGTTACGCCGGTTCGATGAGCCGGAGCTTCTACGTCGGCGAGGGCGTCCGCCCCGAGGACGTGAAGGGCAAATTCGAGAGCGGCATCCTGCAGATCTCGCTGCCGAAGGCCGAGCAGAAGAAACTGCCCGCCCAGACCATGATTGCCATCGAGTGATCACATGACGGCAAACCCAGATCAAGCACCCCAGCGGGGCCGGATCGTTCGATCCGGCCCCGCTTTTTGACAGAACGCGCAGGCGTGTGTTATACTGGATCCATCAAAACACAAGAGGGCTTGCAATGGAGCAGTTCAAGGGCGGCAACCTCGTCAACCTGCCAGAGCGGGCGAAGGCGGTGCTCGATGCGCTCCACGGCGGCAGCCCCGCGAGCTATGCCATCCGCTTCGCGGCCGGCTTCCCGAATGTGAAGATGGTGCTCTCCGGCATGAGCACGCTCGCGCAGGTGGAGGAAAACACGGCTTTCATGCGTGATTTCCGCCCGCTGGACGAGCGCGAGATGGACGCCGTCCATCAGGTACAGGAGATCTTCCACAGCATGAATCTCATCCCCTGTATGGCCTGCCGCTACTGCACGGACGGATGTCCGCAGCAGATCTCCATCCCAGACCTGTTCGCCGCGATGAACAGCAAGCAGATCCTGCACGATTGGAACGCCGACTATTATTACGGCGTCCACACCGGCCCGGGCCGCCGTGCGTCCGACTGTCTCGGCTGCGGCGCATGCGAGGCGTCCTGTCCGCAGCACCTGCCCATCCGGCAGCTGCTGCAGGATGTGGCTAAAGAATTCGAAAAGCCGAAGGCTTCCGAAGAATAAACAAATACCCGGCAATGACAGAAGTCAGTGCCGGGCCTTTTGTATCTGTTTACGACTGCTCTGCCATGTAGAGCTGGACGCGGTTCTGGATGAGCTGCGCGGTCTCCTCGGCGGTCTTTTCACCGGCGAAGAACGCACCGGCCTCGTCGTTGATGATCTCCATCAGGCTCTGGTCGTAGCGCATGATGCGGTTCGTGTTCTCGATGAGACCGTTGACCGTGTCATATTGCTCCTGCGTCATGGCATAGACCTCGATCATCGGGCCGTCGCCATAGCTGAAGCCGCCTTTGCTGATCTCGACCGGCTCGCCGTTTTCATCGAGGCGGATGTTGCCATTTTCGTCGTATTCGTAGTTCTTTTCCATCGCCTTTTCGGCCATCGCGTCAAATGCAGTCTTCGTGATTGGGAAAGCGTACTGGCTGCCCTGGTACTCGTCAGTGAGTGCGGATGCGATGAAGCTCCACGCCGCTTCCTTGTCGCGGCACTTCGTCGTGATGGCGATGGGCGCGGAGGCAGAGAAGCTGCTCCCGTCGTGGCCGGATGTGCTCGGGAAGCCAATGTAGCAGAGGTCGCCGCCCAGCTCGGCAAAGTTCTGGGAGACACCGTCAAAGCCGTAGATCGTGCCGTACATCGAGAGCAGCTGATCGCCGTTGCGCATACGGACGGCATCCTGCTCATAATCATTCCAGTCGAACGTGCTGTAATCGAACTCCGCCGGGAACTGGGCTGCGAAGTTCAGATAGTCGATAAACTCCTGACTGTCGAAGCTGGCCGTGCCCGTCTCCCAGTCGACGAACGTATCGGCGTTCATGTACAGGCAGTAGGAGAGGACGTTGGCGCGCGTCGCGTCGACGTTGAAGATCGTCGCGTCCGGGTTCAGCTTGGAAAGCGCGTCTTCCAGATCGGCCAGCGTCCACGAGGTATAGCCGCCGACGACGCTTGCCAGCCCCGTCGCCGTCACGATGGAGAAGCTCAGCGGCAGCTCATAGAGCTTGCCGTCCTCACTGTCCGCGTCCAGCACCGGCGTGATCAGCGCGTCGCGGCCCATATCGGCATCGATGTAGGGATAGAGGTCTTCGAGCAGCCCCTTGGCCGCATACTGCCGCACGGGCAGGCCGTCGGTCAGGATCATATCGGGGACATTGCCGGACATGATCTCCGTGTTCAGCTTCGTCAGGCCGTCGTCGCTCTGCGTGACCATGGTGCTGTTGCTGCCGGCGGATTCATAGGTCATGCTGCTGTATTCCGAGTAATCCCTGACCACGATGCGGTATTTGTCGCTCGCACGGTTGAACTTGACGATCTGCCCGCGCAGGTTCCAGTCGAGGTTCATGCAGGCGAGCGTCAGCTCGGTCTTTTCCGCAACGGCCGAGGCGTCCACCGGTGTGAGCAAAATCAGCTCGCAGGTCTGCTCGTAGGTCGAGCGGTTGTAGTCCGCGCCGACGGCAAAGACGCGCCCGTCGGGCAGGACGGTATAGCTGTTGAGATTGTTGGAATCCACGTCGCAGGCCAGCCAGTCGACGACCTTTTCGCTCTCGTCCGTCTCGGCCTTCCAGCCGTAGAGGTTGCCGTTGTAGTCGTAATAGAGGTCATAGTCGCCGCTGCCGGGGTAGATGTTCCAGGCGTTGTTCGGCAGGGGCAGCTCCTCGCCCCAGGTCTTGGTCGCAGGGTCGAGCACCTTGAAGACGTTTTTGCTGGTGCCGTCGCTCGCGGTGCTGTAGGTGATGGCGCCGATCTTGTCCGCGCTGTATTGCGAGAGGCTGCCGCCATTCTCGTCCGAGAACGCGCAGACGGTCTTTCCCTCGCTGTCCAGCACCATAAGGGCCTGATAGTCGGTGGTGTAGAGATAGCCCTTGCTGTCGGCGTAGAGCGTGCCGAGATAGGGCTGTTCGTCGCCGCCGGCCTCGGTGAAGGCCGAGAGATCGAGCGGGGCCTCAAAGGCCTGCTTGCCGTCCGCGTCGAAGCGGAGCAGGCGATAGCTGGCCTGACTCTCAGAGGGGGTGTAGCCGTAATCGTCTGCACTGTTCTCATCCGCCTCCGCGGCGGTCTCGTTGTCCGCAGAGGCCTCCGGAGCCGCATAAGTATACGTCTGCTCCAGCAGCCAGACGCCGCCGTCCTGCGCGGCGCAGAGCGCCATGACATTCGTGTTCGAGTTCTCGCCCTCGCTCCCGGAGTAGTCCGTCTCGCCGACGGTCTGTGTGTCGAGGTCGTAGGTCAACAGCTTGCCGACGGTGGGGGTGTAGTCCGGCGTGTCGCTGTTCGCCGCGGCGTAGCTCTCATCCTGCACCTGCGCGTAGAAAAAGAGCGTATTGCCGCTGACGGCGCTGTCGTCAATGTAGCTTGTCTTCACGGGCAGCTCGAGATACTGCGCCTGATAGACGTATTTTGCGGTCAGTTGGGAATCGGCGTCGTTTTTCGTCTCCGTGCCGCTCACCGTCTTGTCGCCGGACGTGTCGCCCGCGTCATTTTTCTTGCCGCAGCCCGCAAGCACGCCGAGCAGCAGTACGCCGCACAGCAGCAGGGCCAGAATTCTTCGTTGCATCGTTGTTCCTCCTTGTAAGGTCTGTGGCCATTTTAACACGTTTTTCCGAAATCGGAAGTCTTTTCGCCCAGAATTAAGGATTATTAAGTTCTTAAGAGGTGACCCATCTCCGCCGCAGCAGTCAAAGCCTCCCTTGTGTAAAGGGAGGTGGCACGGCGTAGCCGTGACGGAGGGATTGT
>CAJMLC010000122.1 GCA_905214155.1 uncultured bacterium
AGAAAGGCCTCCGCCGCAGAGTTGACGCTCTGCGGCGGAGGCCTTTGAAGGAAGGATCAGAGAGAGGAAGAAATCAATACTTGGAGTGCACGACTTCCATGAATTCCTTGACGAGCTTCGGATCGACACGGTCGCCGGTCTTGAAGCCGCGGCCGACGATAACGGCGTCGCAGTATTCCATGTAGTCGAGGACGTTGTTGGGCTTGACGCCTGCGCCGACGATGATCGGGAAGTCGCCCATCTTCTCACGCATGGACTTGACGTCCTCCGGCGTGATCTTCTTGTTCTGGTCGTTTTCGGTGACGATAACGGCATGGGCGTCATGGTTCTTGGCGTTGCCGGCCAGCTCGTTGATGGGCACGTTCGGCACGCCGTAGGTCTCGGCGGTGTGAACGTCGGCAAAGATCATGGTGTCGGACGGATAGTCCTTCATGATCTTGGCGAGCGGCGTGGAGCATGCTTCGATGTACCCGAACGAGCCGGCGCGATTGTCGACATAGGCCTCAAAGCGGATGAAGTCTGCGCCGACGGCGTAGGCCATGGCCCACTCCTGCACATAGGCGTTCATCTCGATGTTGACGCCGAATGGCAGATCGCAGAACTCGCGGATGCGGGTTGCGATGCTGACCATCAGGGAATAGGCCTCCAGCGGAACCTCGGTGCTGTACTGGGGCCAATCGCTGAAGTTTTCGAGCATGATGGCGTCCACGCCGCAGTCGATCAGGGTGTGGGCATCCTCGATGGCGTTCTTGATGATCTCGTCCTTGTTGTTCTGATAGGCGGCGTTGCCCGGCATCGGCAGCAGATGGACCATGCCGATGACCTTTTTCTTACCATTGAAGAACTGTTTGCTCTTTTCGCTCATTGTAATTTCTCCTTTTTGAAAAGATGTACCGGGTCGCTGCGCTCAGCAGCAGACCTCAAGAATGTTGTCCTCAAACGTGATGGCGCGGACCTCGTTGCCGCCGTTGGTGGCCGGCTCATAGAGGATCGTGTAGTTGGCTGCCTTGAATTTGGCAATGATCTCGTCGAGCTTCTCGCGGGAGTCGACCTTGATGCAGATGTGGACGAAACCGGTGCGGTTCGGGTCCTTCTTCTCGTCGACAACAGACGGCTTGGTCATGAGTTCGAGCTTCGGGTTCTCGTCGAACTTCATGATGTAGGAACGGTAGCCGTTGTCCTCATTATAGGTAGCATGGACCTGTGCCCCGAAATAATCCTCGAAGAACTTTCTGGCGCCTTCGAGATCCTTGACAAACAAACCGACATTGCTGATTCTCATAGGAAATCCTCCTTGTATTTTATCCTTCAAGCGGGAATCCCGCTGAATTCGCAGCTTTGGTGGCCTCCGCACCGCCGGCCGGAGCCGGCGGCGGGAGACAGTGTGTTCCGTACGGACGCTCCGTACAAAGGGATGAGAGGAGAGGATGGAAGCTTACGCGACCAGACCCAAGACGCCCAGAACGAAGCCGAGGGCCATTGTCGCGAAGGTGATGTAGGAGCTCTTGACGCCCTTCTTGGCCAGCCCATAGACGCCCATAGTGAGCAGTAGAGGCATTGCATTGGGAAGGATGGCGTCGAACACGCCGGTCTGGAGGTTGAAGACCTCAACGCCTTCCTGCATCATGACGACATTCCAGTTGAAGGAGACGTAGCTGCAGATGAGGGCGCCCGCAACAGCGCAGCCAAGGATATTGGCGACCCGAACGACCTTGTCGAAAATACCGCTTTCCATCAGCTTCAGGACGGCTTCGCCGCCGCTCTTGTAACCAATGTTCAGCATCCAGTAGCCAACGCCGTAGAAGATGACCATGAACAGGATGGTGTAAGCAACCGGAGCCCACACAGCGCCCTGCGTGGCGAGGTTGATGAAGATGACGGACAGGACGGGCAGCAGGACGACCTGAGACAGGGTATCGCCGATACCGGCACACGGGCCCATCAGGCCGGACTTGAGTGCAACGAAGGCATCATCGGGGATGTCCGCGCCGTCACGTCTCTGCTCTTCCATCGAGGTGCAGATGCCGAGGATCATGCCGCCGAAGTCGTGATCGGTGTTGAAGAACATGGCGTGACGCTTCATCGCCGCGATCAGGCCTTCGTTGTCGTCCTTGTAGATCTTCTTGAGCATGGGGATCATGGCCGTGCAGAAGCCGAGGCCCTGCATGCGCTCGTAGTTGTAGCAGGATTCGCAGAACCAGTGCCACAGCCACCAGGAGTGGGTCAGATCCTTCTTAGTGATGTACTTGTAGGTGATGTCATTGTTCTGCTGGATGTTCTTGAAGCCGACGAAGTCGTCCTCAGTGAAGTGGACCATCAGGACAGCCACGATCAGGAAGATGAACGCGACGGCGATGGTGTTCAGGCCCAGGAAGCTGGTGGCCAGGAAGCCCAGGAACAGGAACCAGCGGGCATTGCCCTTGAAGATGGCAAGCAGCATCAGGCCAACGCCGACTGCCGGGAGCATACCGCCCATGACGCTCAGTGCATCCAGCACGCGGCCGCTCAGCGCATTGACGACGCTGTCCAGAGCCGTGGAGCCGAAGTACAGGATCACGAACGCAATGATAAAGCGAAGGATGGTCTTGATGATGTAGGGGATCCACATGTTGGCCCAGATGATGCGGTTGGGCTTGCCCTCTTCAATCCACTTGTCAGCCAGCGGAACGAGCAGGCACTGACCGGTCATCGTGATGACCCACAGCACGGAACCGACCAGCCCCATCGGGACGGCCAGCGCCAGAGCAGTGTTGGTGTCGAGACCGCCGATCAGGGCAAACGCGGTGCCCATAACGCCGGCAAGGCCGGAGTCAGACGGCAGAGAGCCGCCGGCGGAGACGATACCGAGGTAGATGATGTTGATGGTTGCACCGATGATGGTGCCCTGCACCGGGTCGCCGAGAATGATACCAACAACCAGGCCGCCCACCAGAGGACGGTTGATGGTCGCCCACTGGCCCATGGAGCCGAACGGCCAACTGATGTTGGAGAAGCAATAGAACAGCGCAATCAGGCAGATTTGCAGAATACTGACGTTCACGTTTCTCTCTCCTTTTTGTTTTTTATTGATCATTACTTCCGGCAATTGATCACGTTTTGTGTGCTGCACGCGCGGTCAGAGGGGTCACTTCAGGAATTTCTTCACATCTTCCTTCGAATCGGACGGAACCATCTGGCAGTAGACGTTCACGCCCAGATCGACCAGATCCTGAAAGGCCTGAACCTCTTCCGGGCTGGCGGAAATGCTCTTGTTGAAGCGCTTTCTGCCGGGCGCGCCGCCCATGTTGCCCAGAACGATCTCCGGGATCGCTACGCCGCTTTTGATCATCTGCAGCAGCGGCTGCGGAACCTTCGAAAGGATCAGCACTTTCTCGCCCGCAGGCGAATCTTCCTTCAGGTACGTCGCGGCGTCCGCCTCGGTCATAACCTGGAGTTCCACGTCCTTGGGTGCGGCCGCAAACAGGATGCGCTTCAAAAACGCATTGGTCGCGGATGCGGCGTCGATGATGACGATGACATTGGCGTTGCAAAGCTTCAGCCACGAGGTCATAACCTGGCCGTGGATCAGCCGCTCGTCCACTCTCGTCAGTACGATATTACGCATATTCTCTACCTCCTTTCTTCAAGGATTTGCTGGGATACTTCTCCGCAGCGGCAGACGCTGTATCTGCCGTGCCTCAGAGCAGGCTGGAATTTCCTTCCGCTCAGCCGCGGCAGGCCTTCACACGCGCCATCAGCTTCGCGGCCAGTGCCTCATCGATCGGCTCGTTGGCCTTGCCGTGGGGCTTCATGGCCGAGCCGACGATCGCTGCATCCACCACGGACAGCTGATCGGCTGCGTTTTCGGCGTTCACGCCGCTGCCTGCAATCAGCGGCAGATTGGTGACCTTGCGCACCTCGCGGATGGTCTCGACCGGGGAGGCCGAACCCGTGTGCGCGCCGGTGATGATGAGCGCGTCCGCGCCGCACTCCTGCGCCATCAGCGCGCTCTCCTCGATGGAGATGCTGGAGCTCAGCATGAACGTATGCTTCGTCTGAATGTCGCACAGCAGCGCGATCTTCTCCGCGCCGAGGAGCTTGCGGTAGCGCTGCAGCTCCTTCGCGCACGGCTTCACGATGCCGTCCGAGGTGATGACCGTATCCACGAACACCGGCACGCGGATGAACGTCGCCCCGGTCGCCACGGCGATGGCCAGGCTTGCGATCGGGTCGCAGAACGCCGCGTCAATGCCGACCGGGATGCGGCTCTCTCTTGCCACAACGGTCGCCACAGCCGTCAGCGCCGCCAGCTGTTCGGGTTCGAGCTTTGTCCCGGCGGGATGGTCGCAGAAATTCTCCACGATCACCGCGTCTACGCCCGCGTTCTGCATCGCGTGCAGATCGGCCAGCGCGCGGTCGATGACCGCCTGCATATCCCCGCCATAGTCCATCGTGCCGGGCAGCGGCAGCGTATGGATCATGCCGATGATGCTCTTTTTTTCCAAAAGATCCAGTTTCGCCATAGGGCTCCTCCTCTATCGAATATACTGTTCGCCGATCATTTCATCAAGAATGCGGCAGGCAGTCGCGCAATATTTCGGGCAGTTGTCATACGTCCCCTCCGGGGCCGTGGCCTTGCGGTCCGCCTTGTCGAATCCACCGAGCAGCTCCCTGCAGAGCAGCCCGCCGTTCTCCGCCCGGAACCGGTCTTCAAACTCATGCACCTTGGCGATGAGCCGCTCGTCAGCCTCGCCGCTGTTCGGCTGATCGAAGCCGTATACCATGCCGAGTGCCATGATCGCGCCAGTCACTGCGCCGCAGGAGTCCCCGTGGAAGCAGCCTCCGCCAAGCCCCGCGCTCATGCGGTAAGCATGGCCTTCATCCATGCCCAGCCTGCATGCAGCATAAGGAAACACGCACTGGGAGCAGTGGAACCCGGCGTCCAGCAGGGCCTCCGCCCTCCCCCCCGTCATGCAGCTTTCTTTTTCTTCCATCTGTGCATCCTCAGTCAAAATTGTAAGCGGTCAAAACTGGTTCCCTGCCCTGTGTCTTATCTTGGAAGTACTCATAGAGACTGATCCCCAAGAACGACCCGCTGATGTTTGTCACATTCTCATATCCATGCCCGCGAAGGCAGCAGATTGCATAATAGCTCCGCTGGCTGGACCGGCAATGCAGATATACTGGCACGTCTTTTGGAATCTCCGCCATCCGCTCGCGCAACTGCGTCAGCGGAATGTTGTGCGCACCGTTCAGATGGCCCGCTGCATACTCGCCCGGCTCGCGCACGTCGACGATGTACGCGCCGCGCGCAACAAGCCCACGCACCTGCGAAACATGCACCTGGCGAATCTGTCCTTCAAGGACATTGATGGCGACGAGCGCCGCCTGGTTGACCGGGTCCTTCGCCGTGCTGTAGATCGGGGAATAGCAGAGCGCCAGGTCCTTGAGGTCATAGATGGTCGCGTGCATGCGAATGAGCGCCCCAATAACGTTCATGCGGCCCACGGTATCGCCCTCGCCGATGGCCTGCGCGCCGAGGATGGTCCCCGTCGGCTTTTCAAAGACGAGCTTGAGCGCCATATAGTGCCACTCCGGCATGATGCCGACCTTATCGCCGGGGAAGATCAGCACGCTGTCTGCAGCAATGCCGGCCCGTGCCGCGCCGGCCTCACTGAGCCCGACCGCTGCGGCGTTCTGTTTGAAGACCCGCAGGCAGAGCGCACCGGCAAAGCCGTGGTTTTGCTGTGCTGTGCCGCAGATGTGGTCCGCTGCCGCCCGCGCCTCAAACTGCGCAGGGCCGGCCAGCGCCAGTTTGCGCCAGACGTGGGTCTGCGGGTCAAAAATTTCGATTGCGTCGCCGACCGCGTAGATGTCGGGATCGCTGGTCTGATAGTTTTCATTCACATGGA
>CAJMLC010000123.1 GCA_905214155.1 uncultured bacterium
GGCGGTTACAGTTTGTAGGGTCGTCCGTCCCTACAAAGGAAAAACCCCGCAGACAGCAAAGCGTCTGCAGGGGATTTTCTATTAGATCCTTTTCCACTTTGCGCCGCCGGGGACATCGGTAATCTCAATCCCCGCCGCCTTCAGCGCGTCGCGGATGCGGTCGGCCTCGGCAAAGTTCTTTGCCTTCTTCGCCTCATAGCGCGCGCGAATCTGCGCCTCAACGTCCGCGTCCGGCGCGCCGTCCTCGGCAATGATGGAATAGTCGCCGCCGGTGGCCTTGGCCGCGGCCTGCTTCTTCCGCTCCTCATCGGCCTTCTTCAGAAGGTCGAGACTCAGCACCTGATCAAAGTCGCCCAGCAGATACCGCTTCGTCGCGTCATTCGTCTGATACTTCAGCACGTCGTAGAGCGCCGTGATGGCAAGCGAGGTATTCAGATCATTTCCGAGCGCCTTGTGGAATTTTTCGCGCAGCGCAGCAACAGCCGCCTCATCGATGCTTGCCTCCGCCGGATCAAGCGCGGCGATCTTCGCGATCAGCTTTTTGAACGTGCCCGCCGCGTTGTCGAGATTTTCCCACGTGAAGACGAGGCCCTTGCGGTAGTGGCTCTGCAGGCAGAAGAAGCGATAGGCCAGCGGGTCATAGCCCTTCTCTTCGAGCAGGGAGACCGTCAGGAATTCGCCCTTGGATTTGGACATTTTGCCGCTCGAGGTGTTCAGATGTGCCACATGGCACCACTGCGGGCACCACGGATGGCCCAGATAGCTCTCGCTCTGTGCGATCTCGTTCGTGTGGTGCGGGAACGCGTTGTCGATGCCGCCGCAGTGCAGGTCGAGATATTCGCCGTTATACTTCATCGAAATACCGGAGCATTCGATGTGCCAGCCCGGATAGCCGACGCCCCACGGAGAGTCCCATTTCAGGGCCTGATCTTCAAATTTGGACTTTGTGAACCAGAGGACAAAGTCGTTCTTGTTGCGCTTGTTCGTGTCCTCCTCGACGCCCTCGCGGACGCCGACGGCGAGGTCTTCCTCGTTGTGGTCGTTGAAGACGTAATAGCGGTCGAGCTTGCTGGTGTCAAAGTACACGTTGCCGCCGGCAAGATAGGCGTAGCCGGTGTCCAGCAGCTTGGTGATGATCTTGATATAGTCGTCGATCAGGCCGGTCGCGGGCTGGACGACGTCCGGACGCTTGATGTTCAGCTTGCGGCAGTCCTCAAAAAATGCGTCGGTGTAGAACTTGGCGATCTCCATGACGGATTTGTGCTCGCGCTTCGCACCCTTGAGCATCTTGTCCTCGCCCTCGTCAGCGTCGGAGGTCAGGTGGCCAACGTCGGTGATGTTCATGACGCGGTTGACGCTGTAGCCCGCGTAGCGCAGGTATTTTTCGAGCACGTCCTCCATGATGTACGAGCGCAGGTTGCCGATGTGGGCAAAGTGATAGACCGTCGGGCCGCAGGTATACATCTCGACGTGATTGGGGGTGTGGGTCTTGAATTCTTCTTTTTTATGCGTTGCGGAATTGTACAGATACATGGTCATTCTCCTTCCGTTTGTTTCGAATTTGCCACTTCCAGCTGCTCTACGCGCGCTTTCAGCGCCTCGATCTCCAGCATCACGGGGTCCGGCGTGTGGATATGGTCGAGCTTTTCGCCGGAGAAGCGGACGATCCGGCCGGGCACGCCGACGACCGTCGCATTGGGCGGCACCTCGCGCAGGACGACAGAATTGGCCGCAATGCGCGCGTTGTCGCCGACCTTGAACGGGCCGAGCACCTTCGCGCCCGAGCCGACCATGACGTTGTTGCCGAGCGTCGGGTGTCGCTTGCCGACGTCCTTGCCCGTGCCGCCGAGCGTCACGCCCTGATAGAGCAGGCAGTCGTCACCGATCTCGGCGGTCTCGCCGATGACGATGCCGGTGCCGTGGTCGATGACGAGGCGGCGGCCGATGTGCGCGCCGGGGTGGATCTCGATCCCGGTCCACATCTTCGACCACTGCGAGATCGCGCGCGCGAGAAAGCGGCAGCCGTGATAGTGCAGCCAGTGCGCGATGCGGTAATCGATCGTCGCGTGCAGACCGTTGTAGAGCAGCAAAATTTCCAGCGCGCTGCGCGCGGCGGGATCGTTTCGTTTGTATGCCCGAATGTCCTCAATGATATGCAAAAACGGTTCCTCCAGACTTATGGCTGCGTAAAAATGCGGAGCTGCCGTGCATGCAGCTGCCGCGGCCTGCACAGCGGAAATAAAAAACCGCCTCTTGAACAAACTTCAAGAGGCGGGTCAAAAAACTCGCGGTTCCACTCTGATTTCTCACTTTGGCCTTGACGCGGCCAACGGGGTCTCCCCTTCGCTCCCGAATGCACTTCGCGCCGCGTCCTTGCTCTCCGCTTCCAGCCGATGGCGGGGATTCTCTGTCAAAGAAAGTCGGCGTTACTCTTTTCGATCCACGCGATATTCACATTTTTACTGCAACATCATAGCATGATGGCAAATCGATGTCAAGCCTTGAGATTCAGAACGTCCCAGTTCTTGCAGAAATACTCGACGCCGGAATAGACCGTCGTGACCAGGATGACGATGCTGACGACGAGATCGAGCGTGGCGGAGCCGGTCATGGCCATCATCAGGATCAGGCCGACCATCGTGCAGGACGTCTTGATCTTGCCGCTCCAACCAGCGGCAATGACGCGCCCGTTGCCGACGGCGACGAGGCGCAGACCGGTGACTGCAAACTCGCGTGCGATGACGATGAACACGATCCAGCTGGCCATGCGGCCCTGGCCGACAAAGATCATCATGCAGGCCGTGACCAGCAGCTTGTCGGCCAGCGGATCGAGGAACTTGCCGAAATCCGTGACCTGATTATAATGGCGCGCGATGTAGCCGTCGACAAAGTCGCTGATGCTCGCCACCACGAACACGCCGAGCGCCGCCCAGCGCAGCGCGTCGTTCCCGCCGCTGCAAAGCAGCAGCACCATAAATACCGGGATCAGGACCACCCGGACCAATGTAATTTTACTCGCCGTCGTCATCAATATCATCCTCCGCAATTGCTACCAGTTCTCCATCATACGTGTCGACGATGCGCACGCGCACAAAGTCACCCGTTTTGACGTGCTGCTCCGACGTGAACCAGATCTTTCCGTCCACATCGGGCGAATCGGCATACGTCCGCCCGAAATAGCTCTCCTCGTCCGGGTCATAGCCCTCGCAGAGGGCCTCCATCGTCTCGCCGAGACAGCGCTCGTTGTATTCGTCCATGATCCGGGACTGCAGCTCCGCGACGCGCTCCGCGCGCTCGCGCGCAATCTCCGTATCCGGGTATTCCATCTCCGCCGCACGCGTCCCCTCCTCGGGCGAGAAGACGAACGCGCCCACGCGCTCGAGCTTGTATTCCTTCAAGAATTCGCACAGCTCTTCAAACTCCGCCTCGCCCTCGCCGGGCAGGCCGGTGATAAGGCTCGTGCGGAACACCGCGCCGGGCACGCGCTCACGCAGGTGTGTAACAAGCTTGCGGATGTAGGCCCCATCGGTGTGCCGGTTCATCTTTTTCAGGATTTCATCGTTGATGTGCTGGAACGGGATGTCGAAGTATTTGACGAGCTTCGGCTCCGTCGCGAACACGTCGATCAGCTCCTCGCTGATGGCTTCCGGGTAGAGGTAGTGAACGCGGATCCAGTGGAAGCCATCGATCTTGCAAAGTTCACGCAGCAGCTCCGGCAGCTTCCGCGCGCCGTAGAGATCCTCGCCATAGCGGCTGGTGTCCTGCGCGACGACGATCAGCTCCTTCACGCCGTCCTCGGCCAATGTCTTCGCCTCGGCGATCAGTTCCTCCATCTTCCGGCTGCGGTAATGGCCGCGCAGCTTCGGGATGATGCAGAACGCACAGTAGTTGTCGCAGCCCTCGGCGATCTTGAGATAGGCATACTGCTCCGGCGTTGTCAGGATGCGGCCCGGCTCGTTCAGCGGGGCGCTGATGTCGTCGAAGCGCTCATATTTCTTCCCGTCCAGGATCTCCTTCGCCGCGTGGACAATGTCGTAATACGAGCCCGTGCCGAGCACGCCGTCGACCTCCGGCATCTCGTTCACGATCTCCTCCTGATAGCGCTGGGCCAGACAGCCGGTGACGAGAATCTTCCCGACACGGCCCTCCTGCTTGAGCGCGCCCATCGCCAGAATATGGTCGATGGCCTCTTCCTTGGCCGAATCGATGAAACCGCAGGTGTTGATGATCACCAGCTCCGCTCCATCGGGATCCGGCAGAATTTCATATCCGGCCTGCCGCAGCAGATAGAGCATCTGCTCGGCGTTGACCTGATTTTTGGCACAACCGAGCGAGATCATGCCGATCGTATGCGTCATTCCAGTTCCTCCGTCATTGTTTCCTCCAGTTCCAGATCTTCGAGATCTGCCTCATAACGCCGCAGCGCGTCGCGGATCTCCCCATAGGAAAAGCCGCGGCGCAGCAGCGCATCAATTGTTTTTTTGATGGTCTTCTCATCCGCCGTCCGCCCGCGCAGCTTCGCGGCCAGAAAACGGTCGATGGCATCATCCATCGCCGGGATGCGCGCGAGCGCTTCGTCCCAGAGGTCCTTCGGGATCCCCTTTTCATAGAGGATGTTTTTGACCCGCGCGCGGCCATAGCCCTTGCGCACAGCGGAATCCACCAGCTGGGCCGCCGTCGCCGCGTCGTCCACGAACCGGTGCTCCTTCAGCCACGCGACGGCGTCCGCCGCATCGGACGGGAGCGTCCCCTTCTGGACGAGCCGCTTTTCCAGCTCGCGCTCCGAGACCGCCGAGGCCGTCAGGATGCGCACCGCGCGCTCCCGCGCGGCCTCCTTCGCGACGGCGGCTTTCAGCGCGGAAAACGCCTCCTCGTCCAGCTCCATCCCCGCGCAGAGCGAAAACTGCACGCAGAGCGAAGCGGAGACGGTCAGCGTCTCGCCGTCAAAGACCGCCTTCAGCTTCTCGGGCCGCTGCGTGGCCTCGAGCCGTTCGAGTCTCATTTCTCGTCGTTAAAATCGTCCGCAGAGACGCTCACGGGCTTGGCCGCCGCCGTAATGGGCGGGCGGGCATGCGCGCCCTGCAGCTTCCACATGTTTTCGCGGACCTGCTGTTCGACGCTGTCGGCGATGTCCGGGTGCTCCTGCAGATAGGTCTTGACGCTGTCGCGGCCCTGCCCGATGCGCTCGTCGCCCATCGAGAACCAGCTGCCGCTCTTCTGGATGATGTCGAGCTGCACCGCCAGATCGACCAGTTCGCCCCACTTCGAGATGCCCTCGCCGTACATGATGTCGAAATACGCTTCTTTGAACGGAGGCGCGACCTTGTTTTTCACGATCTTCGCACGCGTCCGGTTGCCGATGATCTCACTGCCGTTCTTGATGGCCTCGGTGCGGCGGATGTCGATGCGGACGGAGGCATAGAACTTCAGCGCGTTGCCGCCGGTCGTCGTCTCGGGGTTGCCATACATGACGCCGATCTTCATACGAAGCTGGTTGATGAAGATGACGACGCAGTTCGTCTTCGAGATGTTGCCGGCAAGCTTGCGCAGCGCCTGCGACATCAGCCGCGCCTGCAAGCCGACGAACGTGTCGCCCATCTCGCCCTCGATTTCCGCCCGCGGCGTCAGGGCCGCGACCGAGTCGACGACCACGACGTCGATCGCGCCGGAGCGCACGAGCGCATCCGTGATCTCCAGCGCCTGCTCGCCGGTGTCCGGCTGCGAGACGAGCATCGAGTCGATGTCCACGCCGATGCGCGCGGCATAGTCGGGGTCGAGCGCGTGTTCCGCGTCGACAAACGCGACCTCACCGCCGCGCTTCTGCGCCTGCGCCACGATGTGCAGCGCCAGCGTCGTCTTACCGG
>CAJMLC010000124.1 GCA_905214155.1 uncultured bacterium
GTTGGCAGTCCATTTTTAGTTGTTTTATGTAGTATCCCTTTGTAAACCGACGCAAGCGTCAGTTGAAATATAAAAACCGCCCCATTGGAAGATGGGACGGCCATTTTTATTCCATTTCCGGTAGGGTATGCGTACAGACCTCTTTGACCTTACGCTGCAGACTTTTCAGGTCGCGGAAGGTATCGGGGCGCTTGCTCTCGTCGCGCAGCAGCGCGGAGGGGTGATAGAGCGCGGTGAACCAGATGCCGCCCTTCTGCGTCCACTGGCCGTGCTCGCGCGAGATTTTGAAATCCTCGCGGATCAGCTTCATCGCCGCGATGCGCCCGAGGCAGACGATGATCTTCGGCCGCAGCAGCTTCGTCTGCGCGCGGAGCCAGCCGATGCACGCCTCCTGCTCCACCTGCAGCGGGTCGCGGTTGTGCGGCGGGCGGCATTTGACGATGTTCGCGATGTAGCAGTTGTGCCGCCCGAGGTCGATGATCGTCAGCATATCGTCCAGCAGATGGCCCGCCGGGCCGACGAACGGCTCGCCCTTCAGATCTTCCTGCTCGCCCGGCCCCTCGCCGACGAAGAGCACCTCCGCGTCCTCCGGCCCGACGCCGAAGGCCACGTTGTGCCGCGTCTGGCAGAGCGGACACTGCGTACAGGTCAGGCATGCTTCGCGCAGCGCGTTCCAGTTCATTGCTCGTCCTCCTCCCACGGGTCGATCCCGCGTTCGCGGCGCTGCCGCTCGCGCAGGGCGTTTCGCCGCTGCTCGATGCGCTGCCGCCGCTGGATGCGCCGGCGGATGCTCGCCCAGACGTAGAGGCCCGCGAACAGCAGCACCACGATCACGATGATCAGCACGATCCACTTCCACCAGTTCCGCTGCATATAGGCCGCCGTGTCGGTCTTCATCGCAGAAAATTCCGAACGCGCCACGTCCGCGATCGCCAGCAGATCGGTCTCTGCCAGCAGCTCGCCGTTGTAGCTGACCGTCGCATGGCCGAGCACATCCGATTCCTGCACCGGCGCCTCGACGCTCTCGCTCGTCAGCTCGATGTTCACGTCGAGCTGCGATTCATCGTATCCGTTCGGGAGCAGGATCTGGATGTCGTCCTTCGGCGACACGGCCACAGCCTCCGCGCCCGCGGAATTCAGCACCGAAACCTGCGCCACCGGATAGAGCGGCGAGAGCACCGACACATAGGAAAAGTTGTCAAAGCCATAGTTGAACAGGCGGATACACTCCGGAAAGCTCTCCATCTGGATGTCGCCGGTCTCCAGCACGGTCGTCTCCGCGCCGCAGATAATGCCGAGCAGATACATCCCGTCGCTCTTCGCCGCCGAAATGACACAGCGGCCGGCGGGCGTGGTATAGCCGGTCTTGATGCCGATGGCCTTCGGATAATAATAGCGGTTGCCGCTGTTCTGGAAGATGAGCATGTTCGTCGTCTTCAGGATGCGTTCGTCCGAGAGGTTCGTTGCCGGGAGCGTATATTCCGCCGTGTTCGTGATCGTGCGGAAATTTTCGCTCTTCAGCGCGGCCTCCACGATGAGGGAGAGATCCCGCGCGGTGGTATAGTGGCTGTCGTTGTGCAGGCCGTGGGGATTCATGAAGTGTGTGTGCGTGCAGCCAAGCGCGTACGCGCGCTCGTTCATCATCTGCACAAAGTCCTCGATCGTCCCGCCGATGTGCGCGGCGACGGCATTGGCCGCCTCGTTGCCGGATTCCACCATCATGCAGTACAGCAGATCCTCCAGCCGCAGCTGCTCGCCGACCTGAAGATCCGCCGTGCTGCTCCCGGAGACGAGATCCGCATACGCCTCGTCCGTGATCGTCACCACGTCCGAGAGGTTCCCGTTCTCCAGCGCCAGCAGACACGTCATGATCTTCGTCAGGCTTGCGGGGTAGACCTGCTCGTCCGCGTTCTGCTCAAAGATCGTCCGCCCGGTATTCAGGTCGATCAGCAGCGCTGCCTTCGCGTTTGCGTGATACTCCGGCGCCGCGCTGACCGCGGCCTCGGCAGAGGTGTCCGCCGACTGGGACGCATCGTCCGGCGTGGCCGCCGTGGTCTCATCCGCCGCGAGGACCGGAGCCACAAATATCACCAGACAGAGAAAAAGCGCCAGAAGCGCACGAATTTTTTTCATCGTTACCACCAAATTATCTGAAATTAAAAGTTGAGGATTGCCGCGCAGGGCATCCATGTGGTACAATATTATAACAAATTTCAGTCGATGTCAATTCCAGGAGGGGTCGAAATGAAGCGCATCGCATATCGCGCATGGGTCTGGGTGCTGTGTCTCGTGGTCTGCACGGGCGCGGTCTGCTTTCTGATCGGCCGCCTGAGCGCGGGCGGTACCGTCCGTGTCCGGACCGGCCATCCCGCCAGGGACGTCGCTTCCGCCGCGGTCGGCACTTCATCCGCAGGCTCCGCGGAGGAAACGTCCGCAGAAGCGGCCTCCGCGCCGCAGGCTCCGACGGCGGATGCACCGCTGGACCTCAATACCGCGACAAAGGAGGAGCTGATGCTCCTGCCGCGCATCGGCGAAACGCTCGCCGAGCGTATTTTGACCTACCGCGCGGAAAACGGCAGATTCATCGCGACCGAACAACTGATGGACATCGACGGCATCGGCGAGGGGACGTATGCCTCGCTCCGGGAACTGGTCACTGTGGAGGATAACTCATGAAAATTCTGGTAGTTGACGACGAGAAGCTGCTCGTCAAGGGGATCAAATTCAATCTGGAAAACGACGGCTACGAGGTCGTCACCGGGGCAGACGGCATGGACGCGGTCGAGCTGGCCGCGGCGGGCGACATCGATCTCATCGTGCTCGACCTCATGATGCCGCGCATGGACGGACTCGAGGCGTGTACGAAGATCCGCGAATTTTCGGATGTTCCGATCATTATGCTGACTGCGAAATCCGAGGACATGGACAAGCTGATGGGGTTTGAGCATGGGGCGGACGACTATCTGACCAAGCCCTTCAACATTCTGGAGCTCAAGGCGCGCATCCGTGCGCTGCTCCGCCGCGCGGGCTCGTCCGGCAAACAGCAGCAGGCCGACGTGCTCGAGTGCGGCCACATTGCCATCGACCGCGGCGCGCGCAACGCCTACAACGACGGCCGCCTCGTCGACCTGACGCAGAAGGAATTTGACCTGGTCGAGCTGCTCATGCGCAACCCGAACCGCGTCTATTCGCGCGAGGCGCTGCTCGACGCGATCTGGGGCTACGACAACAGCAGCGACATCCGCACGGTCGACGTCCACATCCGCCGCCTGCGCGAAAAGCTCGAACGGACGCCGGCCTCGCCGGAGCATATCATGACGAAGTGGGGAGTGGGCTACTATTTCAAGTTCTAAAACGCTGCGGCTCCTGCCGCCGAGCTCACAGCTCCGCAATGCGCTGGCCTATATGCTCATCACGTCGCTCGCGCTCCTGCTGCTGAACTATTTTTCCGCGAAGACCACGCGCGAGCTGATGTTCCGCGCAAAATATGCCTCCGCGCAGGACAAGATCCAGGTCGTGGCCTCGGCCTTCTCCGGCGTCGATCCGCTCACGCCGGAATCCGCCGAGCAGGTCATCTCCGTCCTCGGCAACATCAACGCCACACGCCTGATCGTCACGAACGCCGAGGGCACGGCGGTCTACGACTCCTCGGAGAATCAGAACGCGACCGGCTGCCGCGTCCTCCTGCCCGCGGTGGCGGAGGCGCTGCGCGGCAGCGATGTGTTCCACAGCGCGTATCAGGACGACGCGCTCGTGAGCTACGCGGCCATCCCGATCATGGACCACGACAGCCCGAACGGCTGCGTCTACATGATGGACTATGACGCGGAGCAGGGCAATATCATCGCCAACCTCGAGCGCACGATCCTGCAGGGCTCGTTCGTGCTGCTCGGGGCGATCGTGCTGTTCTCCGCCTTCTTTGCGACGACCAGCTCGCGCCGGATGCGCAAGATCCTGACCTCGATGCGCATGGTGCGCGAGGGCGAATACAGCCACAAGATCCAGATGCGCGGCTCGGACGAGTTCGCCACGCTGGCGACCGAATTCAACAAGCTGACCGACCGCCTGCAGGAATCCGAGGCGCAGCAGCGCCAGTTCGTCTCCGACGCCTCGCACGAGCTGAAGACGCCGCTGGCCTCCATCAAGCTCCTGTCCGACTCGATCCTGCAAAACGAGATGGATGCCGACACGATGCGCGAATTTGTCTCCGACATCGGCAACGAGGCCGACCGCCTCACGCGCATGACGCAGAAGCTCCTCACGCTCAACCGCGCCGAGAGCGCCGAGGTCGAGCACGAGATCGTCGACCTCAGCGTCACGCTCTCCAGCGTCTTCCGGATGCTCGTCCCGCTGGCGGACAAGGCGCAGATCAAGCTGACCGCCCGGGTCGACCGCGACTGCACCATCCTCGCCTTCGAGGACGACGCCTATCAGATCATGTTCAACCTTGTGGAAAACGGCATCAAGTATAACCGCCCGGGCGGCAAGGTCCATGTCACGGTCGAGCACACGGCGGAGGACGTCGTCTTCTCCGTGCAGGACACGGGCGTCGGCATCCCGGACGACGCGAAGGAGCATATCTTCGAGCGGTTCTACCGCGTGGATAAGGCCCGCTCGCGGCAGGCGGGCGGCTCCGGACTGGGCCTGTCGATCGTGCACGACCTCGTCGCGCGCAACTTCGGCGCCATCGACATCAAGACAGAGGTCGGGCAGGGGACCTGCTTCACGGTCACATTCCCGTACTTTGAAACGGAGGGTCTGGACGATGAACGTTAAGCTCTGCGCGCTGGTTCTGGCGCTTTTGCTGCTCGCGGGCTGCGGCGCGTCTGTCAGCGTCGAGAAGACCGAACCGATCGACTTTTATTTCTGCGCCGCAGAGGAGACCGAACAGACCATCGATTTTGAGCGGCCCTCCGGTGCGCTCTCCGTCCAGACGGTCGACCTCGGGCGGCAGGACCTCACGATCCGGGAGATCCTGACGCAATATCTCGCATTCTGCCGCGACGGCGGCTATGGCCCGTTCCCTGAGGGACTGGAATGTATGGCCCTGACGCAGGAGAACGGCGTCCTCACGCTCACGTTCAACGATGCGTTCTCCTCGCTCAGCGGCGTGGACCTCTCGCTGGCCGCCGCTGCGCTGACCATGACGCTTACGCAGATCGATGGCGTCGACGGCGTCAGCATCCATGGCCGGAGCGCCATCCTCTCCGGCGACTGGCAGACCGTATTTACCGCGGAGGACTTCCTGTTTCAGGACACGGCGCTCGTCCATCCGGAATATGCGGTGCAGCTCTATTTCCTAGACGCGGCGGACCGTCTGACGGCGCAGCGCCGCGTGCTCTCCTGCGACGACCGGTCGCAGCTGCCGGAGCTGGCGCTGAACGCGCTCCTCGCCGGGCCGGGCGAGGTCGGGCTGACCGGCGCGGTCCCGGCCGGGACGCAGCTGGCCGATGTCTCGCTGGAGGGTGCGCTCTGCACCGTCGTCCTCTCCGAGGATTTTGCCGCCTGCGATACTGACGAGGCCTCGGCGCAGGCCGCCGTCCGCGCGGTAGTCCTGACGCTCTGCTCCATCGAGCCGGTCGCGCGCGTACAGCTTCGCCTGCTTGGCGGCGCGGGCCTGCAATACTGCGCCATCGACGCGCCCCTCGCGCCGGAGCCCTCGTGGCTGCAATAATTGTACATGCAAAAACCGCTCCGAAGGTTTTGCTGCCCCTTGAGAGGGGTAACAACGTTGGCGGGGATTACCCGGCTGGTGTTTCAGGCACCAGCTGGGTTTTCCATTGGCGTA
>CAJMLC010000125.1 GCA_905214155.1 uncultured bacterium
GAAGATCGTGCCGGGTTCCTTGAGCCAGGGATAGACGCGCATTGTCCGGGAATGGAAAGGACCGAAAATGCACCTTTCTTGTCTCTTGCTGCGCAGAACGCTTTTCAGTCAGTTGCCATAATTAAATAAACATAATTAAGTAAACATAATATTCAACTCAGCTCGCGGAGCAGTGCGCAGCAGCCGTCGTTCACGTCACGCCAGGTCGCTTCAAAATCGCCCGTATACCACGGATCGGCGACGTTCCCGCCGCGCCCGGCGTGGTCGAGCAGGAGAGAGACTTTGCCCTCCGGATCGCCGGAGAAGACGCGCCGCATGTTCCGGATGTTCTCCTCATCCATGCCGATGAGGAGATCGAAGTTAACATAATCCTTCGGTGTGATCTGCCGCGCGGCGTGACCGGCACATGGGATGCCGTGCTCGGCGAGCTTTTGCCGTGCCGGGGGATAAACGCCGTTTCCGAGCTCCTCGCGGCTCGTTGCCGCGGAGGCGATGAAAAATTCGTCTGCCCGGCCTGCCTTCGATACAAGATCCTTCATCACATATTCCGCCATCGGGCTGCGGCAGATGTTGCCGTGGCAGACAAAAAGTATCCTCGTCATGGTGTTCTCCGTTTCGTTTCGATGCGCCTATTGTACCACAACGGAGAGAAAATGCGCACCACAAATTTCCGGCGGAGTGTGTCACTGCGGCGAAGGTCTGCTGCATTATGGCGCGATCACAGTGCCGTTCCTTTCTTCGGCGCGAAGAGATGCGTCATATCGGCCCGTTCCAGTTCCAGCAGCTTCACTTTTCTGTCGATCCCTCCGGCGTACCCGGTCAGACTGCCGCCTGTGCCGACAACGCGGTGGCAGGGAATGATGATCGATATTTCGTTATGCCCGACGGCGCCGCCGACAGCCTGCGCGGACATCCGCGAAAGACTCGCCGTCCCGGCCAGGCGCCGCGCGATCTCGCCGTAGGTCGTGGTATGCCCGTAGGGGATCTGCAGAAGAACTGTCCATACGGCCTGGCGGAACGCCGAGCCGATGGGGTGCAGCGGCGGCAGAAAGTCCGGTTCTTTGCCGGTAAAGTATACGTCGAGCCAGCGCCTGGCCTCGGCAAGGGCGTGCGTTTCCTGCTCGATGCGTTTTTCCGGCAGATCGCGGGCAAAGTACTTTTGACCGTCAAACCACAGGCCCCGCAGACCGATCTCGTCCGCCGCGAGCAGGATGCGGCCCATCGGAGAGTCATAATGCCGGGTGAAAACCGCAGCCGTGTTATTTGCCATTGGTTTTTCCTCCGTTTTCTGTTTTCGGCTTATAGTCTTTTCTTTCCGGAATCGCGCCGCCGGGCGGATATAGGAAGTCGAAAAATAGGACTGACACAGTAAAGTGACAGCCCTATTAAATTTAGCTGCATCTGCCGCACGGATCGCCTGTTCCGGCTTCGACAGGACAGCCTTTCGGAGATCAGTCCAGCTCGAAGACGCCCGTATAGAGCTGGTAATAGGTGCCTCGCTGGGCGATCAGGTCATCGTGCGTGCCGCGCTCAATGATGCGGCCGTGGTCGAGGACCATGATGCAGTCGGAGTTGCGGACCGTGGACAGCCGATGGGCGATAACGAACACCGTGCGCTCCTTCATCAAAGCGTCCATGCCGGCCTGCACCAGCGCTTCCGTATGGGTGTCGATGGAGGAAGTGGCCTCGTCCAGGATCATGACGGGGGGATCGGCCACGGCTGCGCGGGCGATGGCGATCAGCTGCCGCTGCCCCTGGGAAAGGCTGCCGCCGTTTGCCGTCAGCATGGTGTTGTAGCCGTCGGGCAGACGGGTTATAAAATCGTCCGCATTGGCGAGCTTGGCGGCCCGGATGCACTCTTCGTCGGTGGCATCCAGTTTGCCGTAGCGAATGTTATCCATGACCGTGCCGGTGAACAGATTGGTCTCCTGAAGCACGATCCCGAGGGAATGCCGCAGATCGGGCTTGGCGATCTTATTGACGTTGATGCCGTCGTAGCGGATCTTGCCGTCGGCAATGTCGTAAAAGCGGTTGATGAGGTTCGTGATCGTGGTCTTGCCCGCGCCGGTAGCGCCCACAAAGGCGATCTTCTGCCCGGGATGGGCATAGAGCGTCACGTCATGCAGCACGGTCTTGCCCGGCACATAGCCAAAGTCCACATCCTCCATGGTGATGTCGCCCTTCAGCTCCGTGTAGGTCACGGTGCCGTCCGTCTGGTGGGGATATTTCCAGGCCCAGTGCCCGGTGTGTTCGGGGCATTCATGGATCGTTCCGTCCGGATCCACATGGGCGTTGACAAGCGTCACATAGCCTTCGTCCTGCTCGGGCTCCTCATCCATCAGAGCGAAGATGCGCTCGGCGCCCGCCAGCGCCATGACGATGGCGTTGATCTGGTTGGAGATCTGGGAAATGGGCATATTAAAGCTGCGCGAGAGCACCATGAAGGCCATCAGATTGCCCAGCGTCAGCAGAGAGCTGCCGGACGAAACGCACAGCAGCCCGCCGACGACTGCCAGCACCGCATACTGCACATAGCCAAGATTGTTGTTGATGGGGCCGAGCATATTGGAAAATTTTCCGGCGCTGTAGGCGTTGACCCGAAGCTCCTCGTTGAGCTTATCAAAATCTTCCTTGCATACCTCCTCGTGGTTGAAGATCTTGACGACCTTCTGGCCGGATATCATCTCTTCGATATAACCGTTTACCGTGCCCAGAGCCCGCTGCTGGCCGATGAAAAAGCCTGCGGACTTGCCTGCCAGCACTTTGGTCACATAGATGATCAGCCCCACGGTGAAGAACATGACGAGCGTCAAAATCCAGGAGGTGTCGATCAGATTCCACAGCACGACCACCAGCGTCACGGCGGAGGACACGCACTGCGGAATGGACTGGGAGATCACCTGCCGCAGCGTGTCGATGTCGCTGGTATAGCGCGACATGATGTCTCCGGCGGCGTGGCTGTCAAAGTAGCGCAGGGGGAGACGCTGCATCTTGGCGAAGAGGTCGTCCCGGATGGTCTTTTGAACGCCCTGGGTAACGCCGACCATCAGATAGTTGAAGAGAAAGGTGCCGAGAATACCGAAACCGAAAATGCAGCCGAGCTTCACAAGATAGGCTTTCAGCGGGCCGAAATCCGTGGAGCCGTTTGCCACCATGGGCAGGATATAGTCATCGACCAGAGGGCCAAGGGCACGGCTGCCCTGTGCCTGCGCTACCGAGGTGGCGATGATGCACAGAAAGACGAAAACCAGCAGCGGGATGTATTTTTTCATATAGCTGAGCAGCCGCAAAAGGGTTTTTCCGGGATTGGCTGCCTTGCGGCCGTCGCCGCGCATTCTGCCGGGACCTGCCATCAGTCCTCACTTCCTTTCTGCTGCGATTTATAGATGCCCCGATAGAATTCGGAGTTTTTCATCAGGGTCTCGTGGTCGCCGACGCAGGCGACGTGACCGTTTTCCATAACGATGATGATATCCGAATCCTGAATGGAGGATATCCGCTGCGCAATGATCAGCTTGGTCGTTCCGGGAATCTCTTCCTTAAAGGCCTTGCGGATCATGGCGTCCGTGTGCGTATCCACGGCAGAGGTGGAATCGTCCAGAATCAGGATCTTCGGCTTTTTCAGCAGAGCGCGGGCGATGCACAGGCGCTGCTTCTGACCGCCGGAAACGTTGCTGCCGCCCTGCTCGATATGGGTATCGTAGCCGTCGGGGAAGCCGGTGATGAATTCATCGGCGCAGGCCAGCTTGCAGGCGTGGACCAGTTCCTCGTCCGTGGCGCCGGCATTGCCCCAGCGCAGATTTTCCTTGATGGAGCCGGAGAACAGCGTGTTCTTCTGCAAAACCATAGCCACGTTGTCCCGGAGGACCTCCAGATCGTAATCCTTTACGTCTATGCCGCCGACCCGGACGCTTCCCTCGGTCGCATCGTACAACCGGGGGATCAGCTGCACCAGCGTGCTCTTGGAGGAACCGGTAGCGCCCAGTATGCCGACGGTGGAGCCGCTGGGGATGTGCAGATCCACGTCCTGCAGCGCGGGCCGCTTGGCCTTCTGCGAGTAGCGGAAGGAAACATTTTCAAAGTCGATGGAGCCGTCGGGCACATCACGGACGGCGTTTTCGGGAGAGGTCAGATCCGGTTTCTCCGTCAGGATCTCATAGCAGCGGCGCAGGGGAGCCTGCGCCATGGTGACCATAACGAAAACCATGGAAAGCATCATCAGACTGCTGAGGATCTGGGTGGTATAGGTAAACATGGAGCTGAGCTCGCCGGTGGTCAGCCCCAGCGCCGCGTTGTTGCCGGAGGCGACCACCATCTTGGCGCCTACCCAGGAGATGACCAGAATGCAGGAATATACGCAGATCTGCATGGCCGGAGCGTTGACCGCCAGAATGTGCTCCGCTTTGCAGAAATCATCGTAGATGGCCTTGGAAATGGCCTCAAACTTACTGACTTCCTTGTCCTCTCGTACAAAGCTCTTGACGACCCGGATGCCGTGAACATTTTCCTGCACAACGGTGTTCAGCCGGTCATAGGTCTTGAACACCCGGTCGAAGATCCTGAAAACCAGAGGGATGATGCCCAGCAGGACGAGCGCCAGAAGGGGGATGGCGATGAAGTATACGGTGCTGAGCTTCGGGCTGATGCGCAGGGAGGACACCGTTGCGAGAATGAGCATCATCGGGCAGCGGATGGCCATGCGGATCATCATCTGGAACGCCATCTGAATGGTGGCAACATCGGAGGTCAGCCTTGTGACGATCGAGGCCGAAGAGAACTTGTCGATGTTGGAAAAGCTGAAATCCTGCACACGGTAATACATGTCGTGGCGCACATTCCTCGCAAAGCCGGTGGCGGCCTTGGACGCATAGTCTGCGGACAGGCAGCCGAAAAGCAGGGACGCCAGCGCGCACAGCAGCAGCTGCAGGGCCTTCTGCCAGACAACGGTCATATTGCTCATGGCGATGCCGTAGTCATAGAGATCTGCCATGACCAGAGGGATCGTCACCTCCATGGCGACCTCGCCGATCATACAGACGGGGCTGACCAGTGCCGTCCACTTATACTCGCGCAGGCACTGGGCGAAACGCTTTATCATTCTTGAGATTCCTCCTTTTTCGGATCAAAATCCGGAGACACATTGTGCAGTGCCCGAAAAAGAAAATTCAGGAACTGTGCCGTTTCCTCCGGAGTGAAGCCCTCCAGAAGCTTCTTATCGCCGTTTTGTATCACGGCGGCCATGGTCTCATTGCACTGCCGGCCTTTGGGCAAAATGTAAACCAGTTTTCGCCGCCGGTCGTCGGGATCCTCCCGCAGGGCGATGAATTCCTTCTTTTCCAGACGGGACAGCAGCCCGGATACGGTGGGGTGGCTTAAATGAAACCGGTCTTCAATGTCCTTGGCGCAGGGCGGCGTATCGCAGTGAGCAAGATACCCCATGATGTGCCCCTGCGAAAAGGTCAGATCCATCCCCGAAAGAGCCTGGTCCATGCGCCGTCTCAGTGCACAGTCCAGACTGCGGAAGACGCGGCCAAACGTGACCAACTCCTCACCTCCTGATTTATGTAGCAAGCTACGCATATTTTAGCAGGATACATGCAGATTGCAAGAGGTGTTTTTAAAAATTAACAATTCCAACACGCGGGTCTTTCCCGGAAAACAGGCGGCAGGAGGGGGAGAAACTCTTTCGATAAAAAGGGCCTGTTCTTTCCGGCGGCGTCATGGTACAATGACAAGCGGCAGCCTTTTTGAGAAGAATTTG
>CAJMLC010000126.1 GCA_905214155.1 uncultured bacterium
ATGATCATCATAGCGAAAAAAGGCGGATCCGTCAACAACAGCATTTCGACAAACCGCGCCCCACGGGCGAAGCATTTCGACACGCGGCGCCGGTCCGGCGCATCCATCTTTTGCAAAGGCCGGTTGAGTCTTTGCCGTTTGTCTGTTACAATAGGAATAGTAGCCCCGTCCGTGATCCATCTGCAGGAAAGGAGGACCGCGATGCGCGTCATTCTGAAAGAGGAGATCGTAAACGTACTCAAGGCACTCGGCCTGGCTTCCGGCGACACCGTGATGGTGCATACCTCGCTAAAGCGCATCGGATATGTCTGCGGAGGCGCGCAGACCGTCGTCGAGGCGCTGATGGAGGCCGTCGGGCCGGACGGCACGATCATGATGCCCACGCAGTCGTGGAAGAATCTCGACCCGGAGACAGGCGTTCACCGGGAAGCAGACGAGCAGGATTGGGATCTGATCCGTGAAAATTGGCCGGCCTACGACAAACGGCTGACGCCGACGAATACGATGGGCGCCGTTGCGGAGCTGTTCCGCCAGTTGCCGGGCAGCATCCGGAGCGACCATCCGGCCAGATCGGTCTGTGCGGCCGGAAAATACGCAAAATATTTGACCGAAAACCACGACCTGTCGAACATTTTCGGCGACGGATCGCCGATCGGCAAGCTCTACGCGCTGAACGGCAAGGTGCTCCTGCTCGGCACCGGGTACGACAAAAACACCTCGCTGCACCTGGCAGATGTCCGGGCCGACTATCCCGGCAAGCATACCTGCATCGAGCACAGTGCGGTCCTGGAGCACGGCGTCCGCGTCTGGAAGGCCTACGAGACGTTATACATGGACGGAGCAGATTTTGAGCAGATCGGCGCGGATTTTGAGCGGACGCACCCGGTCCCGGCCATGCAGCTCGGCGGCGCGACCGTGAAACTGATGTCCCAGCGGGATCTCGTCGATCATGCGGTGCAGTGGATCACAGATCAGCGGGGCAGATGATTGCAATACATCTCAGTATTCGCGCTGCGAAGCATAAGTCAGACGGAGAGTCCCTCCTGACAGAAGGACACTGCTATCTGGGTCATTTGCCCACATCTGAGGTTTCGGATATGAACTGAGGCAATCGCAATCAAGCGAGCATAAAAAATTCGCCGCAAGCGCAAGCGCTTACGGCGAATTGTCATTCGCTGGCATTCTGGATCAATGCTTTCTTCAGATTCATCTTTCTTTAAATCGCCGTTTTAGGAAGGAGAAACCTCTTTGCGGACGCGGCATTTTCATGGCGTTCTGCCTGTTGGTAATCCAGCAGGCAAAAAGTCCGTGAAAGACTCCATGGCTCGCCCCTTCCCCGCCCTTCCGCATGACAAAACATGCATCAATATGGTACGTTATAGTCAGTTAGCCACCGCAAATGGCAAGCTGTTTCAGGCCCGGAGCGGGGCATTTTTGCTATGCAAAAGCATAGCAAAATCAGGAATGTGCCATTTCCTCGCCCCTGCGGGGCAACCGGAAATGATGCACAAAAACTTCATGCACCGGCATTTGCACATTTTCGTGATGCAGCGTTCATGCATGAAGTTTTATGCGCATAAGTTAGCTTTAGCTAACTAGAAGTAGAACACCATGATGATCAACAAACGGCTCATCGGCAGCGTGCCGGAGAGCAAACGCTATATCGTGGGCAATGTGGCACTGCAATGGTTCTTGCTCCTCGCGAACATTACCATGATGGGCACCATCACCGCGCTGCTGGCGGCTCTATACGCCGGAAATGTCACACTGCAGCGGCTGATCATAACGGCCGCTGTGGTGCTCGCCGCCGTCGCCGTACGGTATGGCTGCACGGTGGGTGCGTCCCGCATGGGATATTTATCGTCTGAAGCCGTCAAAAAGACGCTGCGCGGCGCGATCTACGACAAGCTCCTGCGCCTCGGCACGTCGTATTCCGAACAGGTCAAGACCTCGGAGATCGTGCAGGCCGCGGTCGAGGGCGTCGACCAGCTCGAGACCTATTTCGGCGCGTATCTGCCGCAGTTTTTCTATGCGATGCTCGCGCCGCTGACGCTGTTTGTCGTGCTGTGCTTTGTGAGCGTGCCGGCGGCGGTCGTGTTGCTCGTCTGCGTGCCGCTGATCCCCGTGGCCATCGCGGCGGTGCAGACGTGGGCAAGGAAGCTGCTCTCCAAATACTAGGGTGTATCTGAAAACTCCCAACGCACCCGGACAGCGGGTCTTTTTGCGGTGTGCCGCGTCATTTTTTCTTGAAATACGTCAGTATTCCCGCGAAAAAATGTCTTGCTCGACGCAAAAATCTCTCGCTGCCGGTCACATCATGAGTTTTCAGATACACCCTAGGAGCAGTACACGGCGCTCGGCGACACGTTCCTCAAAAATTTGCAGGGCCTGACGACCTTGAAGATCTATCAGGCCGACGTGTTCAAGAACGACGAGATGAACGTCGAAGCCGAAAAGTTCCGAAAGATCACGTTGAAGGTCCTCACGATGCAGCTCAACTCCATCACCATTATGGACCTCATCGCCTACGGCGGCGCGGCGCTCGGCGTCATCATGGCCGCGACGCAGCTGCGCGCAGGGAAGATCGACCTTGCAGGCGCACTGCTCATCATCCTGCTGGCGGCGGACTTTTTCATCCCCATGCGTCAGCTCGGCTCGTTTTTCCACATCGCCATGAACGGCATGGCAGCCAGCGATAAGATTTTCCGCCTGCTCGACCTGCCCGAGCCGGAACAGGGCAATGTCTCCTGCCCGGATGGCGGCATCGTCTGCCATGATCTGCACTTTTCCTACGAGCCGGAGCGGGAGATCCTGCACGGCGTCGATCTGACCATCCCACAGGGCAAATTTGTCTCGCTCGTCGGCGAGTCTGGCTGCGGCAAGTCGACGATCTCCGCGCTTTTGATGGGCCGGAACAAGGGCTACACCGGCTCGGTGACCATCGGCGGCGCGGAACTGCGGGACATTTCGGAGCACAGCCTGATGGAGAACATCACCTACGTCAGCCACCAGAGCTACCTCTTCAAGGGTACGGTGCGCGACTATCTGCGGATGGGCCAGCCCGGCGTGAACGACGATGAGCTCTGGAACGCGCTCACGCAGGTCAACCTCGCGGACTTCCTCAAGCGTGAAGCAGGGCTCGACACCTTACTTGCCGAGCGCGGCGAGAACCTCCCCGGCGGCCAGCGCCAGCGTCTCGCCCTTGCCCGCGCGCTGCTGCACGACAGCCCGGTATACATCTTTGACGAGGCCACGTCGAACATCGACGTGGAGAGTGAGAACGACATCATGGCCCAGATCCACGCCCTCGCCGGGCGCAAGACAGTGCTGCTCATCTCGCACCGCCTGGAGAACGTCACGGAGTCGGATGAAATTTACGTGCTTGACCGAGGCAATATCGTCCAGCACGGCACGCACGACGCGCTTTTGAAACAGGGCGGCGCCTACGCCGCGCTGTGGTCGGCTCAGCAGGCGCTGGTGCAGCGCGGGGAACTGACGTTCGACGGCGCGCTCATCGCGGTCCTCGCGCTGTTCTCCTCCTTCGGCCCCACGGTGGCGCTGGCGAATCTCGGCGCGACGCTGCAAAACACCTTCGCCGCTGGCAACCGCGTGCTCGACATTCTGGATGAGGAGCCAGTGGTGAACGAAGTCGCCGGCCAGCCGGATGTTTCGTTCACCGGCGCGGAGGCCAAGCACGTCACGTTCTCCTATGGCGGGGAGGACATTCTCTCCGACGTGTCCGTTAGCTTCCCGGAGGGCAGCGTTGTGGGCATCGTGGGCCCGCAGCGGCAGCGGAAAGTCGACGCTCTTAAAGCTCCTGATGCGCTTCTGGGACGTGTAGAAGGGCCGCGTCCGCCTGTCGGACACCGACGTTTCGCATATCAACACGGCGAGCCTCCGGGACATGGAGAGCTTTGTCACGCAGGAGACCCATTTGTTCCACGACAGCATCAAAAATAACCTCCGCATCGCCAAGCTGGACGCCACGGACGACGAGATCGTCGCCGCCTGCAAAAAGGCCGCCGTGCACGACTTCATCATGACGCTGCCGCAGGGCTACGACACACCGGTCGGCGAGATCGGCGATACGCTTTCAGGCGGCGAGCGCCAGCGGCTGGGCCTGGCCCGCGCCTTCCTGCACGATGCGCCGCTGATGCTTCTGGACGAGCCGACGAGCAATCTTGAAGTCGCTGCACGCGCAGCGCGCGGGCAAGACGGTGGTGCTGGTGTCCCACCGGGCCTCCACCATGCGCATCGCAGACACGGTCTACTCCGTCGAGCACGGGAGGATGAGCTGATGAAAAACATCCAAACCAAGCGGGAACGGGAAAAGCAGATGGTGTCCCAGATGATTGCCCTGTACTGCCGCCGAAACCATCACACGAAGGGGGCCCTCTGCCCAGACTGCGCAGCGCTGAACGATTACGCCCGCCAGCGCTCCGATCGCTGCCCGTTCATGGAGACGAAAACCTTCTGTTCCAACTGCCGGGGACATTGCTGCAAGCCGGAGATGCGGGAAAAATTCGCGCCGTGATGCGCTTTTCCGGCCCCCGGATGATCCTTTACCACCCCGTCGCCGCCGTTCGGCATGTGGTGGAGACGAAACGGGAGAAAAAACGACTGGAGAATAATACATGACCCTGAAACGCCTGATCTTCATGATCCTCGGCTGCCTTTGCCTCGGGCTCAGCTGCGTGGGCATCGTGCTGCCCATCCTGCCCACAGTACCCTTTTTCCTCGCCACCGTGTTCTGCTTCGCCAACTCGTCAGAAAAGCTCCACAACTGGTTTCAGGGCACGAAGCTCTACAAAACCACCTCGATTCTTTCGTCAAGAAAAAAGGCATGACCGCATCCACCAAGGCGGGCATTCTCTCGTCGGTGACGCTGCTCATGGCCGTGGACTTTTTCCTGATGTCCCGGAAGGGGCTGACGGTCCCCTGCATCATTCTCGCCGCGGTGTGGTTGTGCCATCTGGTGTACTTCCTCTTTGGCGTGAAAACGCTGAAGGCGGGGGAAGCCGGTGCCGCAGACGCGCTGGAAGAGCCGTCGGAGTCCTACGCCCACTCGCCGGGACGGTCCAATTAAATATGAAGCGATAAGCTCCGAGACGTCCCATGCAGGACGTCCCGGAGCTTTTTGACAGGACATCCCCAAGCGCGCACGTCGTGAGCGCTTGGGGCCTTTTTGTCAGCTTTTCATGTCAGTGTCAAATAAGCCTGAACCAGCAGCAGTGCGGTCAGGAGCTATTCCAGATCGCTTGCCAGGTCCAGATCATAGGTCTTTGGCACAGGATTTTTCTCGTATTCATTTTGCGCCCACCGGACCAGCACATCCCAGCTTGCGGTGTGTTCCCTCCATGGCGCTGAGAGAACAGGCACAGCTGCAATACTTATTTGCGTCGTTGTATCTCAAATGGCATTTACTTCCGCAGAATTTCTGCCGCATAATGTGGCAGGTTGGGATGAAGTCCTTGAGCCACAGAAAAAGCAAAATTTCGGCCATAAAAAACTGAACACTTTGAATTAGTTTCCAAATTTAAAAAACACAATCGCAAAACAGCGTGAGCGGTTATGATTTCGGGAGGAGCTGCAACAAAATGAGCGAGAAGTGACGTTTCCTGTGAAGCATAAAAAGTCGCTGCGGACGATATACAGTCCGCAGCGACGCTGGCAGGGGCACAAGGACTTGAACTGCCAACGTGGATTGATACCCATAGCTAAAG
>CAJMLC010000127.1 GCA_905214155.1 uncultured bacterium
TTTGAAAAAAATTTTTGTCCGGGGTGAGAGTTTTTCAGATTTTATGTACCTATATCAGTGAAAGGTTTTTTGAGCTGCACATTCAGATCCATTCAGAGAGGAGGTCGCAAACGAGATGTACGATACCGCAGGACGGGTCGAGCTCGTCAAGCGGCGGGTGCGGGAAAACACCCGCCGGAGACAGCGGCGCAGCGTCTATGGGCTGGCCGCCATGTGCATGCTGTTGTTCGCGGCGCTGATGCAGACGGCAGGCATGGTCATCGGCCAGGGACAGACCGCCGCACAGGGCAGCTTTGGCGCGATGCTGCTGCGGGAGGACGCGGGCGGCTATGTGCTGGTGGCGGTCGTGGTGTTCGCGGCGGCCGTCGTGCTGACGATCTGCTGCGTGCGGCTGCACGAGCATGAGAAACGGAAGAGAAAGACGATGCAGAAAGAGGAGGGGGACACAACATGAAACGGATCCTTGCACTTATATTGACGCTTTGCCTGCTGCTTGGCGCGCTGCCCATGCAGGCGCTGGCATATTTGGGGGACATTTTTCCGGCCAGCGGGACGGTAAAAAAGGTCCCGCTGAGCAGCGGGTCGCTTGCGCTGCAGAACGACTATCTCCGCGTGATCGTGCGGAAGGATGGGTCGGTCTCGACGACCCCGACGGCAGCCAGCACCGACCCCACGGACCGGCAGATGCCGTTCTGTGAGTTCTTCACCTATGAAGGCTATAGCTATAACATACGCGAGGTCGTACATCCGACAGACCTTCGCTTGAAAAGCGTGAAGTTTGTGAACCAGACGCCGAATGGGAATGCAAAGGCCATCAAGGCAGAGTATGACCTGACGGTCAATTTTCCCGGAAAAGTGGCTGCTGGAACGACCTCAGTCTACTACGAGCTTGTTCAGATCGCAGAAGACAAAGAAGGGACATGGGGCGTACTGACAACGGTTGACAGCGTTCAGCTCAACGTCGACTGGGAGCCTTCCATGTTCAGTGGAGATATAGGCTGCCGGTGGGGTTACACCCTCAACGGCTTTACCAGCATGGGCCACGCAAACGCCACAGACGGCCCGGCCATCAAGATGAGCCGTACCATCTACAATTGGGAAACATACAAAACGACGCCGGCTGAAAGCATCGTGCTCACAAGCGCGGTCGAGGATATGTCTGCTTACAAGACCTTCAAGCAGGGGCAGGATTTGTGCGCAAGTACCATCCACGAGGTCTATACGGACGGTTATACCTGGGCCAATCCCTTTGTGGGGCTGTCGACACGGTCCGACGATAGCACCATCAAGGCGATTCTGCCGAATCTGTTCAGCGCAACGCCGGGCAGCACTCCCGCCGACACCCGTGTGGTATGTAAGACTCAGGCAGGTTTCCATTTCCGCAACGACGAGCCGCGCGGTATTTCCCACTTCCTCTGGGGCTTCCGCGATTTGAATACGTCATTGGATGAGATCACAAAGCCGGATGAAGTCAAAATCTCGATCTCGGCCAAGCGGCTCGCGGCGTTTGCCAATGGGGACGGCGTGACCGTGGAATACGTCGCGGACGACGCGGCGCTGGCTGCGCTGAAAAAGCAGTATGGAAACCCTGTTGCGATCATCAACGGCGACTATGAAAGCAAAAACGGCACAGACTTCACCTTTACCGGCGGCGCGGCGCTGCTCTCCCCCTCCGTCACGGCCACGTGGGGCACAGGCGGAAAGCTCATCATCCATAAGGATGGCCGCGTGGAGCAGAGCGGCGTACATCTGAACGCGCCGAGCTTCAAGTTCTATCAGCCGAAAAACGGCGAAGAAAACGACCTGAAGATCAACCTTACAAAGGACGGCTTCACGTTTGACATCAATCCCGTGAAGAACGACGCCATCGTCTATGTGGACATTCCATACGCCAAGGTGGAGCTGATGCAGGCGACCGCCGACGCGGCGGGGAACCTTGTGTTTACCGGCGAGATCGGCTTCCAGACCATCTTCAATGGCTTGGAATTCACAATGGAAAAGCTGGGCTACGGCCTGAATGGGAAGCATGAATTCAAGGTCAACGGCGTCCACGCCACGGGCAGCTTTGACACTGCGAAGCTGATGGCGCTGGAGCTGGCATCGGTCAACGGTGAGGTCAACACCTTCAAGGGCGAGGAGCTCTACGCCTTCGAACTGGAGCTGAACGCCTTCGACCTCTTCGAGACCGAGGCGAAACTGGCGCTGACGCGCAGCAAAAGGGACGGCAGTCTGATCCCGGATGCGCTGTGGTTCTATGTCAAGGGCAATCCCGGCATCCCGCTCATCCCGCCCATTCCCGTCGGACAGCTCAACGGCGGCGGCGCGGGCTTCAAGGATCTGGCGAAAACGGTGAACGGCGATTATTTTGCCATCCCGCCGCTGAAGCTGCGCGGCGCGCTGACCGGCACCTATCTGCACCTGATCGAGGGCACAGGCAACGTCGTCCTCGGGCCGAGCGAAATTTCGCTCACGGCGACGGATGTCGGTCTTGTCGGTGTTGGCAAGGCCGGGCAGATCATCGAGAAATTCGGTTATTCGCTGAAGCTGAACGGACAGGAACGGAAGTACAATGGAACGACCTACAATGGCATCTATTTTGCCGGTTCGGAGGAGCTGGTACTGAATCTGCCGAACAAAACAATCGATGTCATCGAAGTGAAGTCCGGCGTCGAGCTGGGCGCGTTCGGCGGTGTGAATGATGGTAAGAAGGAAGTATATCTTGGGATCGGGGCCAATGGCATCGTCAAGGGCAGAGTGCAGATCCCGAGCGATGTGCCGTTCGCCGGTGGGTTCGGCGCGGATGTCGGAAACATCAACCTCATCATCGGCGGACAGACGACCTTCCCGATCAAGAACTCCAGCGTCAACGAGAGCATGAAGCAGGCCTTCAACAATGTAGATATTTATCTCGGCGCAATGGTCGGCGTGGATCTCCTGATCGTCGATACGCGGGCTTGGGTGCTGATCCCGAATATCATCGAGACCAAGTTCAAAAGAGGCGGGGGCTGGGACATTGAGTACCGCTGGCTCAAGAAGCTCCCGGAATGGGATTGGAGCACAAAGGGCGTTGCGATCGTCACACAGGAGATGCCGCTGGAGGATGGCGGAGAGGCTGTTCCGGTGCTGTATTCGGCGGAGCCCTTTGCGCTGTATTCCGCTGACGTGCAGCCGCTGGTGACACCGCCTCCAACCTCCATTACAGTCAACGCGGGCGAGGATGAAACGCCGTATATCCTGTTGGCGTTTGATAAGGATGTCACGGAAGAAGAAATTAAGCGTGTCCTGTCTGTGACGAAGGACAGCAAAAATTTCTCCATCAACTGGGTGAGCGGAAACAATGAGAGCAATCCCGGCGCGGAGATCATCGCTGGTACCGACATCATCCAGAACACGAAGGACGGGGCGAAATACCGCGTGGTGATGCTGCGGCTGCCCACTGGCGGAACCTATGAGGTCAACACGGGTTCGCTTCCGCTTGTGAAGGAGAAATCCGAGTGGTTTGCCGTTGCACCGTTTGAGAAGCTGGAACTGACTTTGAACGGCAACCTGTCCGGTCAAATCAAACATGCCGAAGCAGGTACCAAGTATGTGCTGCGCACCTATCTGGGCACAGAACCGGGCGGCGCGGACTATCTGATCGATGAGCGGGAAGTGGAGAACCCTGCCGCTATCTCGGTCAACATTCCCCCAACGGGAGCGCTGGCCCCGACGGGCAGCTATTATGTGACCTCCTTCCTGATGACGGAAAAGAGCACTACGTTCACCGATGAGAGCGGCAAGACCAAAACCGTGACCGGTCTTGTTGGCATCGACAGCAAGCAGTTCAGCGACAAGGTCACTTACACCAACACCAACGAGCCGCTCGCCCCTCAAAACGTTACGCTGACATTCACCGGCAATGAGGTCATGCGCGCGGAATGGACGCCTGTGGACGGCGCGGACGGCTACGCCGTGACGATCTATCAGCTGGGTGACAAAGGTTGGGTCGACACCGGCTTCGGCTATGACCTTGATGGAAACACCACCTCCATCGACATGGCGCTGACCGTGGGCGGAACAGGGACTGAGGCGTCCCCAAATCTGTCCGCAAACCAGACCTATAAGGTCGGTGTGCGCGCCTATAAAACCATCGAGGGCGGCAAGTATTACAGCGCGGAAACGCAGTCTGACAACAACGGAGTGTTCCTGCCGAAATACACGCAGTTGGACATCTCCCTTGCCGTGAACAGTGTGGACTGTGCCCAGGATGAACATGGCGTCTTCCACGCCTATGTGGGCGGCAGTCAAAGCAATATGCTGGCCGTACGCTGTGATACCGCGGGTGTCACCTACAAGGTCACGCGGATGGATACCAATGCACCCCTCACGGAGGATGGGAACAGAGAATATCAGATCCCCGATTTCAGCGGCACGCTGATGCTCAAGATCGACGGCATTTCCGACGTTGCAAACAGCACCGCCAAAGACGTGACCAGCGTATTCCTGCTGGTCAGCCGCGACGAGACGGCGCCGGTGCTCACGCTCTCCGATCCGATCTTCTACGCGGACCGCAATACGGGCGCGTATCAGATCACCGGCACGGCAGACGCGGGCAGTCAGATCTTCTATCAAGATGATGAAGAAGGAGCCAAGAGCGTCTACGCCGCGGGCGACGGCAGCTTTACCATCTCCGGGACGCTGGAAGAGTATGAAAACAACAGCACCTTCTCCCTCTGCGCGCAGGACAGCGCGGGCAATCGCTCCGCGTTCCAGCTTGCGCTCGTGGCGCGGCAACCGGAAAAGCAGCCCGACCCCTCCGACAGCTCGTCCGGCGGTTCCTATACACCGGCTTACCCCGTTGAAACGCCCGAACAGACGCCGAACGGCACGATCACCGTCAGTCCGAAGAGCGCATCCAAGGGTACGACCGTGACCATCACGGTCCAGCCGGACCCGGGATATGAGCTGGGTGACCTCGTCGTGGCCGACGAGAAAGGCGGCCTGCTGAAGCTCACGGACAAGGGCGGCGGAAAATTCACCTTCACGATGCCGGACGGCAAAGTGAAGCTCAGCGCGAGCTTCCGCCCGCAGACGCCGGCCTTCCGCGACGTTTCCCCATCCGCGTGGTATGCAGCTGCGGTCAACTACGTATTTGCCAAGGGCCTGATGAACGGCACGGGCAACGACATGTTCTCGCCGAACGCGGACACGACACGCGGCATGATCGTCACGATCCTCGCCCGTCTCGACGGCCAGGACACCAGCGGCACGCCGTGGTACGCCGCCGGGCAGCGCTGGGCGATGGAGCATGAGATCTCCGACGGCACAAAGATGACCAGTGCCATCACGCGCGAGCAGATGATCACGATGCTCTACCGCTTCGCAAAGGCGCAGGGAATGGATACGACGCAGGGCGGCATGGCGATCCGGGAGTATGAGGACTTCGAGAAGATCTCGGCCTACGCCGTAGAGGCCATGACCTGGGCGGTCAACACCGGGCTCATCCGCGGCACAGGCAACCGGCTCCTGCCGAAGAATACCTGCACCCGCGCGCAGGCGGCGATGATGCTCTACCGGCTGCTCGTCACCGGCGCATAAGGCGCATCGGACGCGGAAAATTGAATAAAAACACAGCCACCGGCCTGCCGGTGGCTGTGTTTTTATGTTTTTTATTTGTTCAGGAGCTCGCAGAAGCGCATGAGGATCGTGGCGACCTCGGCGCGGGAGGCGTTCGCCTGC
>CAJMLC010000128.1 GCA_905214155.1 uncultured bacterium
GGGCTGCTTCTTTATCTTACCTTATCCTACCTCAAACGGCGGCTCTTCGAAGAACGTCCCGAGGTCGAGATACGCGACCTTCCCGTCCCGTACCATGATCCTCAGCTTCGTCCGTCCCTCGCCGATGGTGAAGAATGTCCGCGGAATTTCCACATCGTCCTGCACGAGCGTACTGTCCTTTCTCTCCGCGTCCGGATACGCCGCGCGGACCTCGTCCTCCGTGCTGCCGATGCCGATGCCCTCCGCTGTCTTCCATTCGACGTTCGGCCACACCGTGACCTCGTCCAGCCGCCATCCGTCGCCGAAGTCCGCCAGATCGAGCTTCACGGAATAGAGCTGCCCCGGCGCATTGTCGATCTGATAGAACCAGCACACGCGAAGGCTCCCGTCCTCATATTCCACCGGCCCGCTGTTGCTTTCCAGATCCGGCGCACCGAGGATATCCTGGATCTCGTCGCCCGTCATGCCCAGCGTCAGCGGCCCGATTGTCCATGTCTCCACGGAGTCTGCCGGCGTGTCCGTCGTGACCGCGGCATCCTCCGCCTCCGCCGGGGCTTCCTCGTCGTTTGCTGCCGCATCCATCATGTCGTCCGCACCTTCCAACTTCAGCGCACCGTTTTCCGCGCTGCCGCTCTTGGCGTCCTCGGTGGCCTGCATCATCGCCGTCTCCGGGGCAGCCGTGTCCATCGCCGCGGGGGAATCCGCCGTATTGCCCATGCCCATGGTCACAAGCCTTGCCAGCCCGACCGCGATCAAACAGCACGCGGCCAGCGCCGCGATCCCCGCCCACCGGACGGGCGTTTTCTTCTGTACGGGCTCGTCCGCCCGCGCGATCAGATCGTCGCCGACGTCGCCGATGGCCCGAAAGAGTGTTTCTTCTCTCATACGGCGATCCCCTCCTCTCCGAGGAACTTGCGCAGCTTCTCGCGCGTCCGGAACAGGATGGATTTCACTGTGTTCTCCTTCATGCCATACCGGTCTGCGATGACCGAGATGGAGTCGATATACCAGTACCGCCGCAGAAAGAGATTACAATCCTTCTCCGGCAGCGTCCGCAGAAAGCGGTCGATCGCCGCGGCCAGCTCCTTCTGCTCCAGCGCGTGCTCCACGCGCCCGGAGGCCGGGATGCACTCGCCGAGCTCGTCCAGCGCCAGCGGGAGCGTCCCGCCGCCGCGCTTGGCCGCCTGCTGATATTTGCAGCGGTCGAAGGACAGGTTCCGCGTGATGCGCCCTAAAAACGCCGACAGGATGCCGGGCCGCTGCGGCGGCATCGAGTTCCACGCATGGAGCCACGTGTCGCTGACACATTCCTCGGTGTCCTCAAAATTTCGCAGGATATTCCGGGCTATGGTACGGCAATAACTGCCGTACTTTGCATCTGTCTCTGCAAGAGCCTGTTCCTTTCTCGCCCAATAAAGATCAATGATCTTGGAATCTTCCAATTCGATCCCCTCCCTCATCCAAAAAGACGAAAAATTTGATCTGCGGTTTCAGTATAGCATGGAAAAATGCAAAAGAAAATGCTATACTTGTAAAAAACAGCAAGGATGGTTTTCATGGAACTTCGAATTCTGGCCGTCGGCGACGTGGTGGGTTTGCCGGGCCTTTCGTATCTCAGCCGCCACCTGCGCAGCCTGAAGCAGCTCTATAAGATCGATTTCTGCGTCGTCAACGGCGAAAACGCCAACGGCGTCGGCATCCTCCCGCGCCAGGCCGACCTGATCTTCGACGCCGGGGCCGACGTCATCACGCTCGGCAACCACACGTTTGGCCGCCGCGAGATCTGCCCCTATCTTGACGATCACCGCTACATCCTCCGCCCGGCCAACCTCGCGCCGAGCCTTCCGGGCCGCGGCTGGGGCGTGTTCGAGACGAACGCCGGGCCGATTGCCGTTGCAAACCTCATTGGCCGCTGCGCAATGGACTTCACGCCGGACAATCCGTTCCGCGTCGTGGATAAAATTCTGAAGGACGTCGGCACGATCCCCACCCTCATCGACTTCCACGCCGAGGCCACGAGCGAAAAGCTCGCCATGGCCTATTACCTCGACGGCAAGGTCTCGGCCCTCTGGGGCACGCACACGCACGTCCCGACGGCGGACGAACAGATCTTACCGAACGGCCTCGGCTATCAGACCGACCTCGGCATGACCGGCCCGGCGCAGTCCGTCATCGGCATCCGTCCGGCGCAGTCGATCGCCAAATTCCGGGGCGAACTGACCAGCCGCTATGAACCGGCGGATGGGCCGGTTCAGCTCTGCGGCGCGGTGTTCACGGTCGACACGCGCACCCGCCGCTGCACCAACGTAGAGAGGGTGAAGCTCCTTGATTAAATTGCTCCACGCAGCCGACCTGCACCTCGATTCGCCGTTTTCGGGTCTCAGCCCCGAGCAGGCCGCCGCGCGCCGCAAAGAACAGCGCGAGCTTCCGGCGAAGCTCGCCGAGCTCTGCCGTGTCCACGGCTGCGACGCGCTGCTCCTCGCGGGCGACGTGTTCGACGGCGAATCGGTCGCGCCTGAAACCGTCGAGGCCCTGCTCGCGGCCTTCGCCGCCTGCCCGTGCCCGGTCTTTCTCGCGCCGGGAAATCACGATCCCCTCTCCGCCGCCTCGCCCTATCGCACGGAGCGATGGCCGGAGAACGTCCATATCTTCACTTCGCGCACCATTTCGTCCGTTGAACTGCCGGAGCAGCACTGCCGCGTCTTCGGCGCGGGCTTCGAGTCTGCCTACGAATCCGGCCTGCTGGACGGCTTCTCCGCGCCGCAGGACGGCTGGACAAATGTGATGGTGCTCCACGGCGACACGCTGAACCCAAACAGCCCCTACAACGCGGTCACAAAGGAGCAGATCGCATCCTCAGGCCTGCGCTATCTCGCCCTCGGGCACATCCACCAGTCGAGCGGACTGCTCCGCGCGGGCCATACGGCCTACGCCTGGCCCGGCTGCGCGATGGGCCGCGGCTTTGACGAGCTGGGTGAAAAGGGTGCTTACCTCGTCACGCTGACGGGCAGCGACTGCTCGCTCGAATTTTTGCCGCTCGGCGGCCGCAGCTATGAGATTCTCCGCGTCCCCGCCGGGGACGATCCCGCCGCCGCGCTGGACGCCGCCCTCCCACAGAGCGCCGCCCGCGACATCTACCGCGTCATCCTGACCGGCGAGGCCCCCCGGCCCGACCTGAACGCACTCTATGCCCGCTTCTCCCCGCGCGTCTTTAGCCTCACGCTCCGCGACGAGACCACGCCGCAGCGCGACCTCTGGGTCGGCGCGGGCGAGGATACGCTCCGCGGCCTCGCGCTCGGGAAGCTCAAGGCGGACTATGACAACGCGCCGGATGACGCCGCGCGGCGCACCGCCGCGCTCGCCGCGCGGATGCTGCTCGCCGCCATCGAAGGGAGGGACGAGGCATGACCATTCTCCGTATGCGCGCCAGCTTCGGCTGCCTGCAAAATGCCGAGCTGACGCTCGCGCCCGGCCTCAATGTCCTCACGCTCCCGAACGAGAGCGGCAAATCGACCTGGGCGCAGTTCCTGCTCGCGATGTTCTACGGCGTCGACACCACCGAGCGGGCCAAGGCCGGCTCTATCCCCACAAAGACGAAATACAAGCCCTGGTCTGGCGCACCGATGGCCGGCGAGCTCGAGCTGGACTGGGATGGCCGCACGATTATCCTCGAGCGCACGAGCCTCGGCCGCAGCCCGATGGGCCAGTTCCGGGCCTACGAAAAGGACTCCGGCCTCTCCATTCCGGAGCTCACGTCGGAAAACTGCGGCCGCGTCCTGCTCGGCGTGGAGCGCAGCGTCTTCGAGCGCAGCGCCTTCGTCCGGCAGCTCGGCCTCGCCGTCAGCGCGGACGACGCGCTGGAAAAGCGGCTTGCCAGTCTCGTCACCACCGGTGAGGAGACCGTCAGCGCCGCCGAGACGGCCCGGCGTCTGCGCGACCGGAAAAACCGCCTCCGCCACAACAAGACCGGCCTCATCCCGGAAGCAGCCGCGCAGCTCTCCTCCGTGGAGGACGCGCTCTCGTGCTTCCACGAGGCCGCCGCGCAGCAGCAGTCGCTCCGTGCCCGCCAGCGGGAGCTGGAATCGCGCCGTGCGGACCTGCTGGACATCCAATCCGGCCTCGCCGCGCTGGAAAACCGGAAGAAGCTGCAGCAAAAGTACGACGCCAAAGCCGCGCTGATCGACGCGAGCAACCGCCTCGCCGGAGCACAGGCCCGCACGGCGAAGCTCCCGCCGCGCGAAACGCTCGACGATCTGCAAAACCGCATCCGCGCCATCGCCTCGATGGAGCTCCCGCCCGCGCCGCCCGAACCTGATGCCGCGCCGGACTGCCCGGAGGCCTTCCGCGGCGTTCCGGAGGATCGTCTGCTGGAGCAGGCCGCGCGCGATGGCCGCGAGTTCGACCGCCTCACCGCGCTCCGCCGCCGTCCCGGCATCTGGGCCATCCTGGCCTTCGTACTTTTTGCGGCAGCCGCCGTGATTTTCGGTGTTTTCTTAAAAAATCTGCCGTTTTGCGCCGTCTGCGCTGCGCTGGCCCTCGCCGGAGCTGTCAAATTTGTCTTCGACCGCCGGCATAACCGCCAATATGAGGCCAATATGGACGCGGCCCAGGCGCTCCTTGTACGCTACGGGAATCGCAGCCGCGACGAATTTACCACGCACGCAGCCGAGTATGCAGCGCGCCTCAACGCGTGGCGGCAGTCGTGCGAGCAGTTGTCCCATGCCGCCGCGCAGCGCCAGCGTCTGCTGGATGAAAAGAACCGCCAGACTGCGCAGCTGATTGGCAGCGCCGCGATGCTGGCGCCGGACGTGCAGACGCTGGACGATGCAGCCCGCGCCGTTGCCGCGGCCCTTGCCGCGTGGAGCGGTCTGGATGCGGCGGGCGTATCCGCTGCACACGCGCAGGCACAGTACGACGCCATCAGCGCCGCCCTGTCCGACATCCGCGAGCAGCCGCTGCCCACCCGCGACATCTCCGCATACACGCCCGTATCTGTTCAGGCAGAATTGATGCGAATCGATATGGAATCCGCTTCCGTCCAGTCCCGCCTCGATCAGAATCGCGGCGCGCTGGCTGCGCTGGGCGACCCGGCGGCCCTCGCCGCCGAGCAGGAGCAGCTCACGGCCCGCATCCGCGCGCTGGAGGAGCAATACACTGCCGTTGAACTGGCCGAAGCGGCCATTCAGGATGCGGCGGCGGAGATGCAGCGGCGCTTCGCCCCGGCGCTCACCGAGGAGACGGGCAAGCTCTTCTCCGCGCTGACCGGCGGGAAATATGACCGGATGCTGCTGGATCGCCAGATGGATGTCATGGCGGGCGAGACCGCCGAACCGGCGCTCCGCCCCGGCGGGTATTTGAGCGCCGGGACGCAGGACGCGCTCTATCTCGCGCTGCGCCTGGCGGTCTGCCGTCTGGCCCTCCCGGCGGGGACGCCGGTCGTGCTCGACGACGCGCTCGTCTGCTTCGACGACACGCGCCTCCGCCGCGCGCTGGACGCGCTGCAATTCGAGGCGCAGACGCGGCAGATCCTTTTGCTCACCTGCCAGAGCCGCGAAGAGAATATCCTGCATCCATAACAAAAATCTCCGGAAAACAAGCGTTTTCCGGAGATTTTATGTTTTACAGAACGCCAAGATGCTCCAGCAGGATCTTCACGCCGAGCAGGATCAGGAT
>CAJMLC010000129.1 GCA_905214155.1 uncultured bacterium
GGCATCATCACCGAGGGCGAGGACAAGTACGTCATCGACGCCGATCAGTGCGTGGAATGCGGCACCTGCGCTGCCGAGTGCCCGAACGACGCGATCAGCCAGGAATAATCCGTACATGGAGCAAAAGCCTGTGCGCATGCACAGGCTTTTGCTTTTCATCGGGGAGAGATGCAATGCGTGAGTATTTTTCCGGCGGCATCATGATGGCCGTCACAGACGGATGCTTCCGGCTGTCGACGGATTCGATGGTGCTGGCCGATTTCTGCCGTCTGCCGCGCGGGGCCGCCGTGTGCGACCTTGGGTGCGGCTGCGGCGCGCTGGGGCTGCTGCTCCTGCGGGACCATCCGGGCGTGCGCGTGACCGGCATCGAAATTCTGCCGGACGCCGCCGCGCAGGCGCGGAAAAATATTGACGCGAACCATCTGTCCGAACGCTTTTCTGTCATCACCGGCGACCTGCGCGAACATCGGGCGCTTTTGCCCGCAAACGCCTTCGACGCCGTCGTGTCCAATCCGCCCTACTTCCCTGCCGCGTCCGGAGCGATCTCGCCGGACGATGCAAGAGCCATTGCGCGCAGCGAGGTCTGCTGCACGCTGGATGATCTCTGCGCGTGCGCGGCGCACACCTTGCGCTTCGGCGGCGATCTCTTTCTTGTCCACAAGCCGGAGCGCCTGACCGACCTGCTCTGCACGCTCCGCGCGCACCGGCTGGAGGCGAAGCGCATCCGCTTCGTGCGGCACCACGCGGGCGCGGACGCGAGCCTCGTGCTGCTCGCGGCGCGCCTCGGCGGAAAGCCGGGCGTGACCGTGGAGCCGGAGCTGCTGCTCTTCACGCCGGACGGACAGGAGACCGCCGAAACACGGCGAATCTATCACCATCAGGAGGACTGACCATGGCCGGAATGCTCTATCTCGTGCCCACGCCGATCGGCAACCTCGGCGACATCTCCGTCCGCTGCCGCAAGACGCTGGCGGAGGCGGACTTCATCGCCGCGGAGGATACGCGCGTGACGCTGAAGCTGCTGAACTATCTCGAGCTGAAAAAGCCGCTCGTGAGCTATTACGAACACAACAAGGCCGAGAGCGGCCCGCGCATCGTGGCGCGCATCCTCGCGGGCGAGACGTGCGTGCTCGTCTCCGACGCGGGCTCCCCCGCGATCTCCGATCCCGGCGAGGATCTCGTCCGCCTCTGCGCGGAGGCCGGGATCCCGGTCTGCGCGATCCCCGGGCCGTGCGCGGTCATCACGGCCCTTTCCATCTCCGGGCTGCCGACGGGGCGCTTCTGCTTCGAGGGCTTCCTCTCGATCAATAAAAAGAGCCGGCGGGAGCATCTCGCGGGCCTGACGGACGAGCGGCGGACGATGATCTTCTACGAAGCGCCGCACAAGCTGGTCAACACGCTGGACGATCTCGCCGAGGCCTTCGGCGCGGAGCGGCGCATCTCGCTCTGCCGCGAGCTGACGAAGCTGCACGAGGAGGTCGTCCGCACGACGCTCGGCGAGGCCGCCGCGCGCTATCGCGAGACGCCGCCGAAGGGCGAATTTGTCCTCGTCGTCGCCGGTGCGGCAGCGGCCGCGGCGGAGGCCGCCACGCCGGAGGATGCCCTGGCCCGCGTGCAGGCGCTGATGGCGGGGGGCCTCAGCAAAAAGGACGCCGTCAAGCAGGTCGCGAAGGAGACGGGTCTTGCGCGCAATGTCCTCTATGATCTCGCTTTGCAGAATCTTTGATGTCGTTCTGAATCCCTCCTTGAAACATTTTGAGATCGACCGCCCGCACCGTGGAGCCCGTTCTGACCACGGTGCGGCTTGTCTTTGCAGCAGGGACAGCGCGAAAAAGCGCCCGCCGGAGCTCCGGCGGGCGCTTTTTTGCGGGATTTACAGCTTCTTCAGTTCCTTCAGGCAGTTCGGGCAGATGTTCTTGCCCCGGTAGTTCGTAATGTTTTTCGCATCACCGCAGAAGATGCAGGTCGGCTCATACTTGCGCAGAATAATCGAGGAGCCATCAACATAGATTTCAATCGCGTCCTTCTCCGCGATGTCCATGGTCCGGCGCAGCTCGATCGGAAGCACGATACGCCCCAGCTCATCCACTTTTCTTACGATTCCTGTAGACTTCATATTTGTTCCCTCCATTCCCCTTTTTCGCCATTCCCCGACGAAAAAAGGATTTTCACGTCGCTTTATACTATATCATCCATTTATGTCTAAATTTTGAACACGTACACATTTTTTGGGGGATTTCTGAAAATGACTTTTTTGGTCGTCCTGTTTTTTGTACTCTCTCTTCTGTCCGGCCTGTTCACCGGGCAGATCTCCGGCGCGGCGCTGCTGCGCGGCGCCGAGGAAGGGGCGCGTCTGGCGCTCTCGCTCGCGGGGCCGCTCTGCCTCTGGTCGGGCTTTGCCGCGCTGCTGGAGGACAACGGGTGGAGCCGTCTGCTCGCGCGCGGGCTGCGTCCGCTCCTGCGGCGCCTGTTTCCAGGTGCCATGGACGATGAGGTCTGCGCCGGGGCGCTCTGCGGCAACCTCAGCGCAAATCTGCTCGGCCTCGGCAACGCAGCGACGCCGCTCGGCGTCCGGGCCGTGCAGCGGATGAAGCTGCGCTCCGGCGGGGACGCGGCCAGCGACGAAATGTGCATGCTCATCGTGATGAACACCGCCTCGATGCAGCTCCTGCCCACGACGGTGGCCTCCGTGCGGGCCAGCCTCGGCGCAGCTAAACCGTTTGACATTCTGGTCCCGGTCTGGCTGGCGTCGGTCTGCTCGGTCGGCGCGGGGATCCTGGCCGCAAAAGCGCTGCGGCGCTTCCTATGACGGAGCTGCTCATCCCGCTGCTGTTTCTGGCCGCAGCGGTCACAGCCATGGCCCGGCGGCAGGACGGCTACGCGGCGCTCCTGCGCGGCGCGCAGGACGGGCTCCGTCTGCTGGCGACGCTCGCCCCGACGCTGATCATCCTGCTCGCGCTGGTGACGATGCTGCGCGAGAGCGGCTTTTTCGGGCTGCTGTCCGCGTGGCTCCACCCGCTCTTCACCCGGCTCGGCATCCCTTCAGAACTCGCTCCGCTCATGCTCATCCGCCCCGTCAGCGGCAGCGCCGCCCTCGCCCTTGGCGCCGATCTGATGCGGGAGCACGGTGTCGATTCGCTGATTGGGCGGACGGCAGCGGTCATGCTCGGCAGCTCGGAGACAACCTTTTATACGATCAGCGTCTATTTTGGCGCGGCAGGCATCAAGCGCACGCGCTACGCCATCCCGGCGGCGCTCTGCGCGGATGCGGTCGGTTTTTTCTGTGCCGCGCTGTTCACACGGCTGTTTTTCTCTTGAAGTTCGTCCGGTTTTCTGCTATAATGCTCTCGATTATGAGCAGAAAAGGTGAATTACGATGCAAATTCTTGTAGATTTGATCTCCAAGCAGGTCGCGGATGCGTTCGAGGCTGCCGGTTTTGACCGGAGCTTCGGCAAGGCGACGCTCTCCAACCGGCCCGACCTGTGCGAATTTCAGTGCAACGGCGCGATGCCCGCTGCCAAAACCTATCACAAAGCGCCCATCCAGATCGCGTCTGCGGTCTGCGAAAAGATGGCGGACTGCCAGATGTTCGAGTCGGTCGAGGCCGTGAACCCCGGCTTTTTGAACATGAAGCTCTCGGGCGAGTATCTTGCGCAGTTCCTGCGCGAGATGCAGACGAGCGACCGCTTCGGCGTGGAGCCGGATGCGAACGCGCGCACCATCGTCCTCGATTACGGCGGCCCGAACGTAGCCAAGCCCCTGCACATCGGCCATCTGCGCAGCGCCATCATCGGCGAGTCTGTCAAGCGGATCTACCGTTACTTCGGCAACCACGTCATCGGCGACATCCACCTCGGCGACTGGGGCCTCCAGATGGGCCTGATCATCGAGGAAGTCCGCGACCGGCATCCGGAGCTCCCCTACTTCGACCCGGACTTCACCGGCGAATATCCGAAGGAAGCGCCGTTCACGATCTCGGAGCTCGAAGAGATCTATCCCGCGGCCAGCGCGAAGAGCAAGGCAGACGAGGCGTTCGCGCAGCGCGCGCACCACGCGACCTATCTGCTCCAGTCCGGCGACCGGGGCTACCGCGCGATGTGGGACCACATCATGCGCGTCTCTGTGGCAGACCTCAAGCGCAATTATGAAAACCTGAACGTCAGCTTCGACGTCTGGCTCGGCGAGTCCGACGCGCAGAAGTATATCCCGCAGATGCTGGACATTGTGAAGGGCAAGGGGCTGACCGTCGAGTCTGAAGGCGCGCTCGTCGTGCCCGTGCAGGAGGAATCTGACACGAAGGAGATCCCGCCCTGCATCCTGCTGAAGTCCGACGGCGCGACGCTCTACGCCACGACCGACCTCGCGACGATTTTGCAGCGCGAGCAGGATTTCCATCCCGGCAAGATCCTCTACGTCGTCGACAAGCGGCAGAGCCTGCATTTTGAGCAGGTGTTCCGCGTGGCGCGCAAGGCGGCGCTCGTCCCCGAGACGACGGAGCTGCAGCACATCGGCTTCGGCACGATGAACGGCAAGGACGGCAAGCCGTTCAAGACCCGTGCCGGCGGTGTCATGCGCCTCGAGACGCTCATCCGCGAAGTGACGGAATACGTCACGCAGAAGATCCAGGAGAACCAGACCGTCTCCGACGAAGAGCTGCCCGAGACCGCGAAGCGCATCGCGCTGGCCGCCCTCAAATACGGCGACCTCTCGAACCTCGCGACCAAGGACTACGTCTTCGACCTCGACCGCTTCTCGTCCTTCGAGGGCAACACCGGCCCGTATATTCTTTACACGATCGTCCGCATCAAGTCGATCCTTGCGAAATATCCGGGCGACGTCTCGGCGGCGAAGCTCCTCCCGCCGGACAGCGCGGAACAGAAGGCGCTGATGCTGGTGCTCTCGCGGATGCAGGATGCGCTGCGCGGCGCGTACCGCGATTCGGCCCCGAACGCCATCTGCGCGTATATCTACGAGCTGGCGGGCGCGGCCAACAAGTTCTATCACGACGTGAAGATCATCTCCGAGCCCGACGCAGCCAAGCAGGGCAGCTATGTGGCGCTGATGGAGCTGACGCGCGGCGTGCTGGAGGCGTGCATCGATCTGCTCGGCTTCTCGGCCCCGGACCGTATGTGATCAAAATATCTCATAAAAAAATCGACCGCCTGCCGCAAAATCGCAGCGTGCGGTCCGTATCTCGCGCAAAAACCGGCAGTCAAAACGACTGCCGGTTTTTGTGTTAAAAAGAAAGAGAAAAGAAAGAGAGGAAAACTGGATTTCCTGACTCATAAGATAAAGGACAATCATGTCCGAATTATGAACGTGAAACGAAAGAATTGTGAACAGTTCGATGAAGTTGGCATTTGTGCCGCGAATTGGCAGACATAAGCGCGTGTTTGTGGGTAAAACTACGATTGACGGAAGATCAGACGAACTTCCCGAACAACAAATCGTAAGGAGATGCAAGAACATGACGAATCGCAACAGCAACTCGATCAACGTCCCCGAAGCCCGTGAGGCCATGGACAAGTTCAAGATGGAAGCAGCCTCTGAGGTTGGCGTCAACCTGAAGAACGGCTACAACGGCGACCTGACCTCCCGCGAGGCCGGCTCTGTCGGCGGCCAGATGGTCAAGAACGTGTGCCCCATACGAACCGCGAGATTTACAA
>CAJMLC010000130.1 GCA_905214155.1 uncultured bacterium
CAGAACGCCAAGATGCTCCAGCAGTATCTTCACGCCGAGCAGGATCAGGATGATGCCGCCTGCGATCTCGGCCCTGCTCTTGTACTTCAGACCGAACACATTGCCGACCTTCAGGCCGACTGCGGATAGGATAAACGTCGTTGCGCCGATGAAGCTGACGGCGGCGGGCAGATTCACGTCCGGAAGGAGCGCGAACGTGATGCCGACGGCGAGCGCGTCGATGCTCGTCGCCACGGCCAGCACCAGCATCGTCTTGAACGAGAACGAGCTGTTGCGCTCCTCCGGCTCGTCCTTGCTCAGCCCCTCGCGCAGCATGTTCCCACCGATGAGCGACAGCAGCACGAATGCGACCCAATGATCGACCGACGTGATGTAGGCTTCAAACGTCGAGCCAAGGAAATAGCCGATCGTCGGCATGAGGGCCTGAAAGCCGCCGAACCAGAGGCCGATGATCAGATAATGCTTCCACCGCAGCTTCTGCGTAGAAAGTCCCTTACAGACGGAAACGGCGAAGGCGTCCATCGACAGCCCCACCGCGAGCAGAAATAATTCAACAAGCCCCATTTGTTCACCCTCTTGAAAAGTATGACTAATATACCATCCTTGCCCGGAAAAGTCAACAAAATCAGGAAACGGAGTTCAGCGGTTTACCGCTTGCTTTTTTCCCTGCTTCTCGGTACAATAGGGAGTAGAAGCATCCCACATAAGAGTATTTCATAGAGGAAGCTCTGATTCGGTCGCCATGGGATCACTTCAGAGACTCCTTAAAAGCTGGAGGGCAATTTATGATAGATCGTGAACCGACGCTGGTCATCATGGCTGCCGGGATGGGCAGCCGCTTCGGCGGGCTGAAGCAGATGACGCCCGTCGACCCGGAGGGGCATTTTATCATCGACTTTTCGCTCTGCGACGCGCACCGCGCGGGCTTCCGCAAGGTGGTGTTCATTATCAAGCGCGAACACGAGCAGGTCTTCCATGAGACGATCGGCCGCCGCATGGAGCCGCATTTCGATGTCCGCTACGTCTATCAGGAGCTGACGAACATTCCGGACGGCCTCGCCGTGCCCGAAGGGCGCGTCAAGCCGTGGGGCACGGGCCACGCCGTGATGTGCTGCCGCGGCGTGATCGACGGGCCGTTCGCCGTGCTCAATTCCGACGATTTCTACGGGCCGGAGGCGTTTTCGGCCATGTATCAGTTCTTAAAATCGAACGACGATCCCGCCTGCTATGCCATGGTGGGCTATCACCTGCGCAACACGGTGACGGAGTTTGGCTCGGTCGCCCGCGGGATCTGCGACGTGCAGGATGGGATGCTGCGCGACGTGGTCGAGCGGACAAAAATCTTCAAGCGCGGCGAGGACGCGGCCTATACCGAGGACGGCGAGACGTTCTATCCGCTGCCCGGCGAGAGCGTCGTGTCGATGAACTTCTGGGGCTTCACGCCGAAGATGCTGGCGGAGCTCTGGGCGCGCTTCCCGGACTTTTACGCGAAGGAAGTCCCGCAGAATCCGCAGAAATGCGAATTTTATCTGCCGTCCGTCGTCAATGCGCAGCTGCAATCCGGCGCAGCCCATGTGCGCGTCCTGCCGTGCAGCGAGGTCTGGTACGGCGTGACCTATCACGAGGATCTCGCCTCCGTCCAGGCCGCGATCGCGCGCATGAAGGCCGAGGGCCGCTACCCGGAGAGCCTTTGGGCCGAATAAAACGAAGCGAGCGCCGCGCGCCCGCTTCGTGATGGTTGGTCGTGTAAAAAGCAGCTTGTTTCCCTAGGCCATGGCATCCCTCCACTTCTGCGTTTGTAACTTCTTGTTTCTGATTTTTTGTGGAACTGTTACAAGTATACCAGCGTCCAATGACGGATGCAATAGCTCAAATCTGAATAAATTCTGAATTTTTCGCTTACACCATCAAGAAAGGATACGTCATGAACAAAAACGAAAACAACTGGTTTTACCGGAACCGGACGTTCCTGTTCGGCTTCACTGCGGTCCTGATCGTGCTCTACATCGTGATCTCCCTGCTCATCCCGCACCAGACGCCGGTCGCGTGGTCGGGCGAGACGACGGAATATGCTGTCAACGACGAGGCGTTTGCCGAGGTGCACACCGTCGCGCTCGAAGGCACGCTGACGAGCAGCGTCATCGGCGGCACGCGCTTCGATGGGACGCTGACCATCTCCGGCTATGACGAGCTGGACGATATGACGCTCCACCTCGAGCGCAAAAACAAGCGCTGGCAGGGCAACTTCAACACCACCGCCGGCCAGCCGATGACCACGGTCGTCCACGAGCTCTACGGCACGAAGAACTTTGAAAGCCTCGTTCTCGATCTCTGGACGAGCATCGAAGAGGCGGACGATGGCCGCATACACTACGAGTTTGATCTTCCCGCCGCGCACATCCTCGCGCTCGGCGCGGATTCCCGGCAGGCCGCACTCCGCCGCTACCAGAGCTATGTTGATTTTGCACAAAAATAGTAAAACATTTTTGTGCGATTCATAGAATTTCCCCCTTGCTTTTTCCCCCTGATTCGGATACACTGTGTTCGGTTTTAAGAGATGTCTAAGAAATTACAAGGAGGTTTGGAACCATGAAACTGAAAAACATCAAAGAAGTCGAAGCGTTCCGCAAAGTCATCCACGAGTGTGAAGGCGACGTGTACCTCAAAAGCCCGGAGGGCGACGTGTTCAATCTGAAGAGCTCGCTGAGCGAGTATATCGCGCTTGGCCGCCTGCTCGGCGAAGCCGGCGACAGCCTGGAGCTGTTTGCGTCCCGCCGCGAGGATGAGGCCCGCCTGATCGCGTTCCTGAACGAGGTCGACAAGGATGAGCTGAAGCAGATGGACGAGTTTGTCGCTGAGGTCTGCAAGAACAAGAAATAAACATTCGCCGCCCGGAGCATTGCCCGGGCGGTATTTTTCTTGACAAATCCGATTTTTTCCGCGTATACTGAAGCTGCAAGGGTGCTACCGGCAAACGGTTGTCCCCCACGTTATGTTACAAGAAGTGACCGCAGCTGTGAGAGGCCATGCGGTTGCTTCTTTTTATAGCGTCAGTTGACAAGTGCACACACGCTTGCTGGCCGGACTGAATCGCCGTCTGCCGCGTGATCGTCCTTGACAGGCGACAGCCTGCCTGCGTCCTCTGCCTTGCAGGCGACGCCTCAGGCCGGCCAGCAAGTCTACAGAGTTTTTCGCGGAGAATAAACGGCGGCTGGCACGGCAGACGAGGAAGCTGGGCTGGCCTGACATCATACCGTCAGGTCTGCCGAGGCCCGTTCCTTTGGGCCGAGGCTGGCGCCCATCGACGAGAATAACAACGCCAGACGCTGTTTTGTCCCGCGAAAAACCGTGCGGGCCCTTGTCAACTGACGCTGCGCCTGAACGAACAGACTACAAATGCCAATGATCACAAGACAAAGTTGCAGAACTTCGGATGTACTCATTTGCAGCCCCCCTTTCGTAAGATCCGGGGCCAAGAAGCGCCCCTGACGATGCAGGGGGACCAACCGCTTGCCGTTTTTTGGTAGCACCATCTTCACCATACCATAAAATTCGTATTTTGACAAGTCTTCCTGTAAAAAAGCGCAGAAAAACGAACCAACCGCCCTCCGCATTGCTGCGAAGGGCGGCTTTTGTATCCAAATCAATTCTTGTTCTTCATCACAGCGCGCATACGGGCCGAATGATCGAGAATCCGCTTGCGCATGCGCAGGCTCTTCGGCGTAACCTCGAGCAGCTCATCGTCCGCGAGGTATTCGAGGCACTGCTCCAGCGAGAGGATCTTCGGCGGCGCAAGCCGGATGGCCTCGTCGCTGCCCGCGGCACGCATGTTCGTCAGCTGCTTCTTCTTGCAGACGTTGACGGACATATCCTCGTTGCGGTTGCAGCCGCCGACGATCATTCCGGCGTAGACCTCCACGCCCGGCCCGATGAAGAGCGTCCCGCGGTCCTGCACGTTGCCGAGGCCATAGGCGCAGGCTTCGCCGGTCTCAAACGCGACGAGCGACCCGGTCAGGCGGCGCTCGATCTCACCCTTGACGGGCGCATAGCTGTCCAGCACGGAGGCCATGACGCCCTCGCCGCGCGTGTCGGTCAGGAATTCGTTGCGGTAGCCGAACAATCCGCGTGTCGGCACAAGGAACTCCAGCCGCATCCGGCTGCCGATCGGCGTCATCGTGACGAGCTCGCCCTTGCGCTGCGAGATCTTATCGATGACCGCACCGACGGAATTTTCCGGCACATCGGCGACCATCCGCTCGATCGGCTCGCAGAGCTTGCCGTCGACCATCTTGTTCAGCACGTGCGGCGTCGACACCTGGAACTCATAGCCCTCGCGCCGCATCGTCTCGATGAGGATCGACAGGTGCATCTCGCCGCGGCCGGCGACGTTGAACGAGTCGGTGCCGACTTCGGTGACATGCAGGGAGACATCCTTGAGCAGCTCGCGCTGCAGCCGGTCGCGCAGGTTGCGCGACGTGACATACTTGCCCTCGCGTCCGGCGAAAGGCGAATCGTTGATGGAGAACGTCATTTCGATTGTCGGGTCGGAGATCTTGACAAACGGCAGCGGCTGCACCTCATCGGCCACGCAGATGGTGCGCCCGATGGTGATGTCCGAAATGCCGGAGAACGCGACGATCTCGCCGGCGGCCGCCTCCTGGATCGGGCTGCGGCCAAGGCCGGTGTACTCGTAGAGCGCGACGATCTTTGCCTTTTCCTTCATCGCCGGATCGTGATAATCGCAGACGATGACCTCCTGGTTCTGCCGCACCTTGCCGCGCTCGATGCGGCCGATGCCGATCCGCCCGACAAACTCGTTGTAGTCGATGGACGACACCAGCAGCTGCAGATTGCCGTTCTCATCGCCCGTGGGCGGGTCGATGTAGTTGACGATCGTCTCAAACAACGGCACGAGATCCGTGCCCTTCTCGTCCGGCGTATAGGACGACGTGCCCTCGCGGGCCGAGCAGAAGATCGTCGGCGACTCGAACTGCTCATCCGTCGCGTTCAAATCGAGCAGCAGCTCGAGCACCTCATCGATGACCTCATGCACGCGCGCATCGGGCCGGTCGATCTTGTTGACGACGACGATGACCTTGTGCCCCAGCTCCAGCGCCTTCTGCAGCACGAACCGCGTCTGCGGCATCGGGCCTTCGGCCGCGTCGACCAGCAGCAAAACGCCGTCGACCATCTTCAGGATGCGCTCCACCTCGCCGGAAAAATCGGCATGGCCCGGCGTGTCGACGATGTTGATCTTGTAATCCTTGTAGTGAACCGCCGTATTCTTGGCGAGAATGGTGATGCCGCGCTCGCGCTCGAGATCGCCGGAGTCCATCACGCGCTCCACCACGGCCTGATTTTCACGATACACGCCGCCCTGCTTCAGCATCTGGTCGACCAGCGTCGTCTTGCCATGGTCAACGTGCGCAATGATGGCGATGTTCCGAATTTTATCCTGCGTCATAACGGGGACGCCCCTTTCAACTAGAAAATCTCAACAAAATGGTATTTTATCATAGTTCCCCGCGAAATACAAGATAATTCCCCGCCCTTTTCAAACTTTTTTCTTCAAAAGCACCCTGTCCGCCCTCGTCCCCGCCGCAGCGGCCAAAGCCTCCCTTGTGTAAAGGGAGGTGTCAGCGAAGCTGACGGAGGGATTGTCGG
>CAJMLC010000131.1 GCA_905214155.1 uncultured bacterium
TCCCCTCAGTCGCGGCAAGCCGCGCCAGCTCCCCTTGATGCAATCAAGGGGAGCCGATCCGCTGTTTTTAAAATCATCAAAGGCTGGCTTCGAGGGTGGCGCGGACCGCCTTGAGGAATTCCAGACTTGTGACGCCGGTATGGCCGCAGAGCGCGGCGAGATCGCCGGTCATGGTGCCCGCGCGAACGGTATCAAGGCAGGCGGCCTCCAACTTCTTTGCAAACTCCGTCAGCGCCGCATTGCCGTCCAGCTCGCCGCGCTTGGCGAGGGCCCCGGTCCACGCGAAGATTGTCGCAATGGGGTTGGAGGACGTCTGTTCGCCCTTGAGGTAACGGTAGTAATGGCGCGTGATGGTGCCGTGTGCGGCCTCGTATTCAAAGTTGCCGTCCGGCGAGACGAGCACGCTCGTCATCATGGCGAGGCTGCCGAACGCGGCGGAGATCATGTCGCTCATGACGTCGCCGTCGTAATTCTTGCAGGCCCAGATGAAGCCGCCCTCCGAGCGCATGACGCGCGCGACCGCGTCGTCGATGAGGGTATAGAAATAGGTGATGCCGGCCGCTTCGAATTTGTCCTTGTATTCCTCGTCGTAGATGCGCTGGAAGATGAGCTTGAATGTCTGGTCGTACTGCTTCGAGATCGTGTCCTTCGCGGAGAACCAGAGGTCCTGTTTCGTCGAGAGGGCATAATTGAAGCAGGAGTGCGCGAAAGCCTCGATCGAGGAATCCTTGTTGTAGAGGCCCTGCAGCACGCCGGGGCACTCGAAGTCGTAGATGGTCTGCGAGAACTCCGTGCCGTCGTTCCCCTTGAACGAGAGCGTCGCCGTGCCGGGGCCGGGGACGCGGTATTCCGTGCCCTTGTAGAGGTCGCCGTAGGCGTGGCGCGCGATGGTGATAGGCTTTTTCCAGTTGGAAACATACGGCTGGATCATGCCGGTCAGGATCGGGGCGCGGAAGACCGTGCCGTCGAGGATCGCGCGGATGGTGCCGTTCGGGCTTTTCCACATCTCGTGGAGCTTGTATTCCTCGACGCGCTGCTTGTTCGGTGTGATTGTGGCGCACTTGACGCCGACGTGATGCTTTTTGATGGCGTGGCCCGCGTCGATGGTGACCTGATCGCGCGTGGCGTCCCGGTTCGGGAGGCCGAGGTCATAGTATTCGGTGTTCAGCTCGACGAATGGCGTCAGCAGCTCGTCCTTGATCTGCTGCCACAAGATGCGGGTCATCTCATCGCCGTCCATTTCGACGATGGGATTTGTCATTTTGATCTTGTCCATTTATGCGTTCTCCTTGGCGTGGTTTGCGGCGTAGTAGTTCATCAGGCAGCCGTCGAGCAAAATCTGCCGCTCGTCGGCGGTCAGCTCCGGCAGGTGGAGCAGGAGGGGCAGCTTTGTGCCGTCCTTCCGGATGACCGTTGCGGGGACGTCCTTCGCGCCGGATCCGACGGCGGCGCGGACGTGCGGGACGAAGATGCGGTCGCCCGGTTCGTAGTCAAATTTCACATCCGCGTCGATGTGGAAGGGGAGCATGCCCCAGTTGATGCAGTTCGAGCGGTAGCGCTTTGTCGCGTACTCATAGCAGAGGTTCGCGCAGCCGCCGAGCACGCGCTGGCAGGAGGCCGCCTGTTCGCGGGCGGAGCCGTCGCCGGGCTTGTTCGCAAAAATGACCGAACCGATGCCGGTGTTCTCCGCCGTGCCGCCGCAGCCCTTGATCAGGGCGGCAGTCTCCGCGTCCAATGTACCGTCCTTGCGGACGGATTCGAGTGCGGCAATGGCGTTCGCACGGCCAACGTACTGCGGGTCGCGCCGGGAGAGGGCGAAGGTTGCGAGCTTGAGCGGGTTCGACCGGTAGGACGAGGTCTCGCCGGAGGGGATGAGCTCGTCTGTGGTTGTCACGGGGTCGTGGATGACGCAGGCCAGCTCCATGAGCAGGTTTTCCGGCAGGGCCGGGATCTTGGGCCACTCGGTGATGTTCGGGCCGAAGCGCAGCTCTGCGCTCGGGTCGGCCTTGCCGAAGCCGAAATAGCAGCGTTTCTGATAGACGCCGCCGTCGAACGCCTCGGCATGCGGGGCGGGCATCGTGTAATCAATGTCTGTCGCAGCGGTGAGGACGCCGTGGTTCCGGGCCGTGGCCGCGATGGAGCGCGCATCCATCAGCATGACGCCGGAGAGCTGGCCGCTCGCGGGCTTGGAGCCCTCGCGGTTCGGGAAGTTGCGCGTCGTATGGCGGATGGAGAGCGCGTCGTTGCCCGGCACGTCGCCCGCGCCGAAGCACGGGCCGCAGAAGCACGGCTTGAAGAGCGCGCCCGCCTCGAGCAGCGTCTGCTGGATGCCGTTTTTCATCAGCTCCAGATTGATCGGGATGGACGGCGGATAGATGGAGAGGGAGAAATAGCCATCGCCGATGCTCTGTCCGTCGAGAATGGCCGCGGCCTCGGCGATGTTGTCGTACATGCCGCCGGAGCAGCCCGCGATGATGCCCTGATCGACGAGAAGCTTCCCATTTTTCAGCTTGTCGGTGAGATGCAGTTCTACCTTTCCGCCGAACTGCTCGTGCGCGAGCAGCTCGGTCTGACGGAGGATGTCCGCGCCGTTTGCCTGCACGTCACGCACCGTAAACGCGCGGGAGGGGTGGAACGGCATGGCGACCATCGGCTCGATCTTGCCAAGGTCGATCTCGATGACGCTGTCGTAGAGGGCGCCCTCTTCGGGCTCGAGCTTCTGATAGGTTTCAGGGCGGCCGTGGACGGCGAGGTATTCTTCGACCTTTTCATCCGTCTGCCAAATCGAGGAGAGGCAGGCCGTCTCGGTGGTCATGACGTCGATGCCGATGCGGTAATCCATCGGGAGGCTGGCGACGCCGGGACCGGCGAACTCCAGGACCTTATTTTTGACGAAGCCGGAGTCGTAGACCGCGCCGCAGAGCGCGATGGCGACGTCCTGCGGGCCGACGCCGCGGGCGGGCTTGCCCGTCAGGTAGACGAGGACGACGTCCGGCATGGCGACGTCGTAGGTGTTGGAGAGGAGCTGCTTGACGATCTCGGGGCCGCCCTCGCCGACGCCCATCGTGCCGAGCGCGCCGTAGCGCGTGTGGCTGTCGGAGCCGAGAATCATTCGGCCGCAGCCGGTCATCATCTCGCGGGCGTACTGGTGGATGACGGCCTGATTGGCCGGGACATAGATGCCGCCGTATTTCTTCGCGGCGGAGAGGCCGAAGATATGGTCGTCCTCGTTGATCGTGCCGCCGACGGCGCAGAGGCTGTTATGACAGTTCGTCATCACGTAGGGCACCGGGAACGTCGTCAGGCCGCTGGCCCGCGCCGTCTGGATGACGCCGACGTAGGTGATGTCGTGCGAGATGAGAGAATCGAAGGTGATGCGCAGCTTGGAAGGATCTGCGCTTTTGCTGTGCGCATGGAGGATCTTCCACGCGATGGTCTTCTCCCGGCTGCCGTTCGCGCCGGGGACGGGATGGCCGTTCGTCCAGACTGCGGATGAAGAGGTAAGTTTCAAATTGATCGCCGCCCTTTGTGGTGTTCTTTTTTCTGGCTACAGTATAGCAGTTCTGTGTGAAATACGCAAGAGAAATGAATGAAAAAAATGAAATCCTGCAAAAATAAATAAAATTAGCTGAAATATGCTGGCCTGCGATGCAAATTTTGAAATAAGTAAAAAAGTACTTGCATTTTTGAACGGAACTCGCTACAATGGGGACAACAGTTGCCGCAGGGTAACGGCGGCGCGCATCAGAAGGGGGAACTGTCATGCAGATGCAGTCGGAGCGTTTACAGGAATATATCGATCGGATGAGCCGCGATCTCGTGCGCGACTATTCCATTCCGGCGGAGATGTATGAAAATCAGGACATCAAGCGGGGGCTGCGCAACAACGACGGCACGGGCGTGCTCGTCGGCATCAGCAAGGTCGGCAGCGTGCAGGGCTATTATATGGTCGACGGCCAGCGCGTGCCGATGCCCGGCAAGCTCTACTACCGCGGCATCAGCGTCGAGGACATCGTCGATGCGCATCAGCAGGCGGGCACATTCGGCTATGAAGAGGTCGCGTATCTGCTGCTGCTCGGCAAGCTGCCGACGGCAGAGGAGCTCGCGCAGTTCAACCAGATCCTCGCCCATGCGCGGCAGATGCCCGCGGCCTTCACCGAGGACATGATCTTAAAAGCGCCGAGCCGCAACATCATGAACCAGCTGGCGCGGAGCGTCCTCGCCCTTTATTCCTTTGATGACAACGCGGACGACACCTCGCCGAAGAACCTGCTGCGGCAGTCGATCGAGCTGATCGCGCGCTTCCCGCTGATCGCGGCGAACGCGCTGATGGCGAAGCGGCACTATTTCGAGGGGAATTCGCTCTATCTCCACAATCCGTCGCCGGAGCTGTCGGTCGCGGAGAATCTGCTGCGCATGACGCGCGCGGACAAGAGCTATACCGCGCAGGAGGCGCATCTGCTCGATCTGATGCTCATTCTCCACGCCGAACACTCGAGCAACAACTCCACCTTCGTCTGCCGCGCGATCTCGTCCTCCGGCTCCGACACCTACAGCGCCATCGCCGGGGCCGTCGGCTCGCTGAAGGGCCCGCTGCACGGTGGCGCGAACGCCAAGGTGCTCCAGATGTTCCGCACGATCCGCGACACCGTCGGCACCACGCCGACGGACGAGGCCCTCGGAGCTTGTCTGGACGATCTGCTCGACGGGAAGACCGGCGACCGCTCCGGCAAGCTCTACGGCCTTGGCCACGCGGTCTATACGATGTCCGATCCGCGCGCCGTCGTCATCAAGAAGTATGCTGCGACGCTTGCCCGGGAGAAGGGGCGGATCGACGATCTGGAGCTGATGGAGCGTGTGGAAGAGCTCGGCATTCAGAAGATCATGGCGCGCAAGCACCAGAAGCTGCCGATGTGCGCCAATGTCGACCTCTATTCCGGCCTGATCTACAACATGCTCGACCTGCCGGAGGATCTCTATACGCCGTTGTTCGCGACGGCCCGTATCGCGGGCTGGTGCGCCCATCGGATGGAAGAGGTCGTCACCGGGAACCGCATCATGCGCCCGGCCTACCGCGCCGCGGTGGAGCATCGGGCCTATGTCCCGATGGAGGAGCGGTAAGAGCAATACAGCGTTGCCAGCCTCTACAAGACGTATCCGTAAATGTCACCTGCCCGCCATCATCAAGATGGCGTGCGGCGCGTAGTGGGACTACGTAGGGTGACTTGGTGCGGGCAATCGAGACTAGGCAACTGAGCGGTTACATGATGGCGGCACGGTTTGCAGTTCCGGTTTTGAAAGTTCTCTTTCTTTTCTTCACCGGGCGCGGCGATTCTTTTCTTTCTTTCTTAGAAAGAGAAAGAAAAGAATGGGGGCGCAGGGGGCAGGCCGCATCTGTAACGCTCCTTCGTCGCGAACAGCTGCGCTCGGCATCGGCCCCTACAAGGACTCCAGGAAGATCCACGGGATTGCCACACCAGTGTGCGCACTGGTTCGCAATGACGCTTCCATTTTAGACGTACAGCCCGCGAAGGGGAGCTTCGCGGGCTGTGTTTTGCTATGCAAAAGCATAGCAAAATCAGGAA
>CAJMLC010000132.1 GCA_905214155.1 uncultured bacterium
GAACTACTTCCTTGGCGCGCCGAAGAACGGCCACATCAACATGAAGGAAACCCAGGAAGCCGACAAGATCACCGGCATCCAGTCCGGTGCGCTCGACATCTCTGACCCGAGCTACTCCCTTGAGGTCCGCGACCAGATTGCTGACATCAACGGCGCAGACGGCGACGACGGCGCGATCATCACCACCCGTCTGATGGACTACCGCGGCTACGGCTATGTGGCTCTGGCTGCCGGCAACGTCAAGGTTGGCGACGATCCCGCTTCTCAGGAATCCAGAGATCTCCGCAAGGCCATCATGACCGTCCTCTCGGCGTACCGCGATGAGGGCATCGACTCCTACTACGGCGAGACCGCTTCCGTCATCAACTACCCGATCTCCAACACGTCCTGGGCGGCCCCGCAGGTCACCGACGACGGCTATCAGATCGCGTACTCCACCGATGTGGAAGGCAACGCCATCTACACCGCTGACATGAGCACCGAGGACAAGTACGCTGCTGCTCTGAACGCGGCGCTTGGCTACTTCGAGGCTGCCGGCTACACCGTTGAAAACGGCCAGGTCACCGCTGCTCCGGAAGGCGCTGCCATGGAATACACGGTCAACATCGGCGGTTCCGGCAACGGCGACCACCCGACGTTCCAGGTTTTGACGAACGCGGCTGCGGCTCTGAAGACCATCGGCTTCAACCTGATCGTCAACGATATGGCCAACGCTTCCGACCTGTTCGCTTCTTACAAGTCCGGCGAGGCGGAAGGCTGGGTTGCTGCATGGCAGTCCACCAACGACCCGGATATGTATCAGCTCTATCACAGCAAGGGTTCCACCAACTACTACGAGATCAACGACGCTGACCTCGACGAACTGATTATCGCTGCCCGTCAGACCACCGACCAGGAAGCCCGTAAGGCCATGTACAAGGAAGCCATGGAGATCATCCTTGACTGGGGCGTGGAGCTGCCCGTCTACCAGCGCAGCGAGGCGTCCATCTTCTCCTCCGAGCGGATCGTTGTCGATTCCATCCCGAAGGACATGACCCCGTACTGGACCTACCTGTCTGAGATCGAGCAGATCCAGGTTCAGTAATTCCGGCTGTCCGCACGGCGGACACCAGAAAATGATGAGATAAACGAGCAGCCGTTTCCGGCGTCTGCGGACGCCGGAACGGTTGCTTGCCATCCCAAGGGTGTATTTTTCCAACTGCCAACGCACCCAAGCAGAACGTGGTTATCCGGGTTCCCCGCGCACATACGAGAGGAACCCGGATGTCCATATTCCGGCATCCATGCAGCATTGCAGAAAACTACCGCGGCCCCGGCCGCGCAAGGAAGGAACGAATCAAAAAGTGCGAAATTACATCATCAAGCGGATATTGCAGGCCATTTTGATCCTGTTCTGCGTAATGTTCATCATCTACGCATTGATCCGCTGTCTGCCAAGCTCGTTTGCGCAGACCATGGCGATCCAGCTCTCACAGGCCCCGGGCGCGAAGCCCTATGAGGAGTGGCTGCAGCAGCTGAACGCCTCCTACGGTCTCGACCTGGACATCGTGCCGGGCTTCTTTACGTGGCTGTCAAAGGCCATTGTGGGCAACTTCGGCGATAGCTGGAAGTGGAATGTCCCGGCCGTGGCAAAGTTCCAGGAGGTCATCGGCCTGTCTGTGATCATGGGCGGCATTTCGTTCGTCATTTCGCTTCTGATTGCTGTTCCGCTTGGCGTGCTGGCCGCAACGAAGCAGTATTCCCGCGCGGACTATACGATCACGGCGTTTGCGCTGGTTGGTATTTCACTGCCGACGTTCTTCTTTGCGACGCTTCTGAAGCTGTTCTTCTCGGTCAAGCTCGGGTGGTTCGATCTATTCGGCCTCGTCGGGCGAAATTACGCGCAGCTCGATCCGTGGCACCAGTTCCTCGACAAGGCCAACCATCTGGTGCTGCCGATCCTGACGCTCGTCATTGTCTCGATTGGCTCCTACATGCGCTATACGCGGACGAATATGCTGGAGGTACTGAACGCAGACTATATCCGCACGGCGCGGGCGAAGGGGCTGTCGGAAAAGAAGGTCATCTATAAGCATGCCTTCCGCAATACGCTGATCCCGCTGGTGACGATCATCGGCGGCTCGCTGCCGGGCCTGTTCTCCGGCGCGCTCATCACGGAGACGCTCTTCTCCATCCCCGGCATCGGCTATGTGTCGTATCAGTCGATGGTGGCGGGCGATATTCCGTTCTCGATGTTCTATCTGTCGTTTATGGCGGTGCTCACGCTGGCGAGCAACCTGCTGACCGACATTCTGTACGGCGTGGTCGATCCGCGCGTGCGCATCTCGTAAGAAAGGAGACTGCACAAATGAGTGAACAGAAAAAAGAAGCTCCGAAGCAGGAGCAGCAGTACTCCCTGAACGACGACCGCCGCGTCAAGGTTCTCTCGCCGGGCGCGCTCGTCGCACGTCGGTTCTTCCGGAACCGGCTGGCCGTGATCGGCCTGTCGATCCTGATCGCGATGTTCCTGTTCTCCTTCCTCGGCGGCGTCATCAGCCCCTACGGACAGGACGAGCAGTTCTACACCTACACCCAGATGTCCAAGGAATACGTCGGCTTTACGCGCAACGACGCGATGCGCTTTGTCGTGGCCGACGGACAGGAATTCGGCTCCATCGCGCAGAGCAAGGCGCTCGACGCGTTCAAGAAGGGGCAGGAGGAATTCAATTATAAGGACGTCGATTATACGATCGAGGTCGTCAGCGACGACACCTATGCCGTCTATCGGGACGGCGAGGTCATGGGCTACGCCAGCCGCGACCTCATCAACGCCGTCGACGGCGGCGAGGCCGTTCCGTTCGCGGTGAAGCTGGCCGCGCTGAAGGCCGAGGCCCTCGGCGAGCGCGTGTTCGAGGCGGACGGTGCGGACTATGAGCTCGACGACGCCGGGAACATCATGCAGAACGGCGCGGAGCTCGGCTATATCTCCCGCATTGTTGTCTCTGCGGCGGATCCGAGCATCGTGATCACGCGCGACTTCCGTGAGAAGCTGGAAGAAGCGGTCGACCGCGGGGACGAGAAGTTCAACTACACCGATGAAAACGGCGAGACTGCGGAATACGACATGGTCTTCGACGCGAGCACGAACGTCTGGTCGGTCAAGCAGATGAAGGATACCTACGTCTATGACCGCTATTCCGCACCGAGCAAGGCGCATCCGCTCGGCACGGACACGAACGGTATGGACATGCTGACGAGATTGATGTACGGCGGCCGCGTGTCGCTGATCATCGGCTTCATCGTTGTGGCGATCGAGGCGTCGCTCGGCATTCTGCTGGGCGGTATCTCGGGCTATTTCGGCGGATGGGTCGACGGGCTGATCATGCGCATCGTCGACGTGTTCTACTGCATCCCGTCGATGCCGATCATCATCATCATCGGCTCGGCCATGGACGCGATGAAGGTCGACTCCTGGACGCGTATGATCTATCTGATGCTGATCCTGGGCTTCCTCGGCTGGCCGGGCATTGCCCGTCTGGTGCGCGGCCAGATCCTCTCGCTGCGCGAGCAGGAGTTCATGCTGGCGACGGAGGCCGGCGGCATCCGCGTCTGGCACCGCATCTTCCGGCACCTCATTCCGAACGTCATCCCGCAGCTGATCGTCATCTGCACGATGGGCCTCGGCTCGACGATCATGACGGAGGCGACGCTTTCGTTCCTCGGTCTTGGCGTCAAGTATCCGTTCGCGTCGTGGGGCAACATCATCAACGATGTCAATAATGCCTACGTCATGACGAACTATCTGTTCATCTGGATCCCGGCGGGCGTGTGCCTGCTGCTCACCGTCCTCGGTTTCAACTTTGTCGGCGACGGTCTGCGCGACGCATTTGACCCGAAGATGAAGCGGTAAAGGAAGGAGGAACGCACGATGGCAAAGAAACAGGAAGGATACCTTTCCGGCAAAGAGGCACGGCGGATCTCCAAGGAAAACCGCAAGATCACCAATCAGTTTGAGAAAAAGCGCAAGCGCAAGAACGTCCCCGAGAGCGAATATCTGACCCAGATGCACGACGCGAGCAACGCGGTCGAGTTTGACAACCTGCACACCTACTTCTTCACCGATACCGGCACGGTCAAATCGGTCGACGGCGTGACCTTCGAGGTGCCGATCGGTAAGACGGTCGGCGTCGTGGGCGAGTCCGGCTGCGGCAAGTCCGTCACGAGCCTTTCCCTGATGCAGCTGCTCCAGCGGCCGCAGGGTCAGGTCGTCGAGGGCGAGATCCGCCTGAATCTCGGCGACAAGGCGTATGACATCACGAAGACGCCGAACGAAAAGATGCAGGCCCTGCGCGGCAACTACGTCTCGATGATCTTCCAGGAGCCGATGACGAGCCTGAACCCCGTGTTCCGCATCGGTGCGCAGATCGACGAGGTCATCGCTCTGCACGAGGGCGCGCACAAGACGAAGGAAGAGGTCAAGGCCAGGACGATCGAGATGCTTGAGACCGTCGGCATCGCGAACAGCGAGGGCGTCTATATGATGTACCCGCACGAGCTGTCCGGCGGTATGCGGCAGCGCGTGATGATCGCGATGGCGCTGGCCTGCAACCCGAAGATCATCATTGCCGACGAGCCGACGACGGCGCTCGACGTGACGATCCAGGCGCAGATCCTCGACCTGCTGCGGCAGCTGAAGGACAAGATCAACTCGTCCATCATGCTCATCACGCACGACCTCGGCGTCATTGCGGAGATGGCGGACTATGTCGTTGTCATGTATGCCGGCCGCATTGTCGAGAAGGGCACGGCGGAGGAGATCTTCGCGCATCCGTGTCACCCGTATACGATCGGCCTGATGGCTTCGAAGCCGGTGGTCGGCAAAAAGGTCGACAAGCTCTATTCCATCCCCGGCAAGGTGCCGAACCCGGTCGATATGCCGGACTATTGCTACTTCAAGGATCGCTGTGAGATGCAGCTGGACTGCTGCAAGGGCGAATATCCATGCGAGATCAGCGTCAGCCCGACCCATAAGGTGAGCTGCTATCGCTTCTATGCGGAAAACAGAAAGGCGGGTGAGTGAAATGGCAGAGAATAAGGTCGAAACCGTCGATTTCACCCCCGTGGAATATGATCCGCAGTATATTCTGATGGTCAAGGACCTGAAGAAATACTTCCCGATCAAGGGCGGCCTGCTGTCGAAGACCATTGGCCACGTGAAGGCCGTCGACGGCGTGACGTTCAATCTCAAGCGCGGCTGCACGATGGGCCTGGTCGGCGAGTCCGGCTGCGGCAAGTCGACCACGGGCCGGACGGTGCTCCGCCTCTGCGGCGAGAAGACCGGCGGCCAGGTGCTCTTCAACGGCAAGGAGATCTATGATCTCAGCCCGGCGGAGATGCGTGCGCTGCGGCCGAAGATGCAGATCATCTTCCAGGATCCGTTCTCCAGCCTGTCGCCGCGCCTTCCGGTCGGCGAGATCATCGGCGAGGCCGTGCGCGAGCACAACCTTGTGTCCAAGGCGGAGTTTGACGATTATATCGATCAGGTCATGGACAACTGCGGCCTGCAGCCGTATCACAAGACCCGCTATCC
>CAJMLC010000133.1 GCA_905214155.1 uncultured bacterium
CCCCATAGGGTATTTGTCAACCCCTTTTTGCAAAAAAATTCGCGGCCCGGAAGGGCCGCGAATGCTGTGAGATATGTGAGATCTTGAACCGGGTCACTGCATCAGACCGCGCAGGAACGCGCAGGCGTCGGCGGCCCGCTGGTCGCGGACGGCCTCGCTCTCGCCGCGGCTCAGGTCGCGCCAGAGCTTGATGTCATAGGCGATCGAGCCGCCCATGAGCACGAACGGCTCCATGACGAGCGCGCCCTCATAGTGGATGTCCTTCAGAGCCTGCGCCATTTCCTTCCACGGCAGCTTGCCGGTGCCGGGCGTGCGGCGGTTGTTCTCGCCGGTGTGGAAATGGCCGAGATAAGGCCCTGCGGTGCGGATGGCCTCGACCATGTCGTCCTCTTCGATGTTCATGTGGAACGTGTCGAGCAGGATCTTGGCGTTCGGGCTGTCGAGGCGCTGCATAAAGGCGACGGCCTCCTCCGCGGTGTTGAGCAGATACTGCTCGAACCGGTTGACGACCTCGCAGCAGTAGAGCACGCCGTTGTCCTCGGCGACCTTGAGCAGCTGCTTCATGCCGGCGACAGACAGGTCCTCCTTGCGGCGCTTTTCGTCCATCGTGATGCCCCATGTGGGCATCGACTGCCACCCGGCGTAGGACACGCCGTTGAGCACCGTCGCGCCGACCTTCGGCATGGACTCGATGATGCGCGTGATGTGGCGGATGCCGGCCTCACGGACGGATGCGTCGTCGCTGGCCAGGTCGTATTTGCCCTCGAGGCCGATGCTGTAGGTGAAGCCGATGTTGTTGTCGTCCGCGCACTGCTTCAGCTCGCGCAGCTTGTCGTCGGAGAAGTAGGCAAACTCCGCCGAGGCGACCTCGCAGATGTCAAAGCCGAGGCGGTGGACCTTTTCAATGAGGGGGATATATTCGATCTCGTCCCAGTTGTGGCTCCAGTAGCCGTAGTGCATGCCGATCGGATTCTTCATAGATGCTGCCTCCTGTTTTTATTTTGTGCTGCTGTCTCCGTCTCCGGATGGTCAGGCCTGTACGTCGATGAGGACCTTCATGGTCGTCTCGCGGTTGGCGTCGATGTACTGATAGGCGGCGAGATAATCTTCAAATTTGAACGTCTTGCTCATCAGCGGCCGCAGGTGGATCTTGCCCTCCTGCACGAGGCGGATGGCCTCGACATAGTCCTCGTGGCGGTACATCATGGTGGTGTTGAGGTCGAGCTCGTGGTCGTTGAGGACGGCGAGATCGACATTGGCCATGCCCGCGTAGACGGCGACGAGGATGATCACGCTGCCCTTGCGCGCATAGGCGATGGCCTGGCCCATGGTGATGTCGTTGCCCGCGCAGTCGTAGATGACGTCGGCCTTGTCGGGGCCGAAGGCCTCGACCATCGCGTCACCGAAGTTGTGCTGCTTGGTGTTGCAGGTGAAGTCGACGCCGCATTCCTTCGCCTTCTCCAGACGGTAGTCGCTGATGTCGGTGATCAGGACGGCGTTCGCGCCGAGCGCCTTGGCCGACTGCGCGACAAGGATGCCGATCGGGCCCGCGCCGAGCACGGCGATGTTCAGCCCCTTGACGTCGCCCGCGCGATGGACGGCATGGACCGTGACGGCCAGCGGCTCGATCATCGCGCCCTCATCATAGCTCAGCTTCTCGGGCAGCGGAGTGATCTTCGACGCGTCGACCGCGAAATAGCGCGATGCGACGCCCATCGTCTGGAAGCCCATGACCTTCAGCTCTTCGCAGAGGTTGTACTTCCCATGGCGGCAGGGATAGCACTTCCCGCAGACGACCTGCGGCTCGATCGTGACCTTCTGCCCCACGTGCAGGCCGGTGACGTCCGCGCCGAGCGCGGCGATCTCGCCGGAGACCTCGTGGCCCTGCGTGACCGGGTATTTGGTGAACGGGTGCTTGCCGTGGTAGACGTGGATGTCGCTGCCGCAGATGCCGATCTTCATGATCTTGACCAGGACCTCATTCGCGGCGGGCGTGGGGACCGGGATCTCGCGGAAGATGATCTCGCCCGGGGCCGTCATGACCTCTTGCAGCATTGTCTGAGCCATTGTTGATCCTCCTTATGTCGTAAAACGATTCTGAAAATGGTTTTTGAAACTTTCAAGGGGCATTCCGCCCCTGCATCTGGATTATAGTACATCCATCCAAAAACCGCAAGAGATTTTGAAAAATTTTCAGAAAAAATATTGACAAATCCATGCAGTGCGAGTAGACTATCCTCATAGTTCATTAAATCAATTTCAAAACTATCCGGTGCAAAATTCAGAAACAAACAGATCAATTTGGAGGTTTTTTCTATGAAAGCGATCCAGTATACCGCCCCGCGTCAGTTTTCCGTCGTCGATCTGCCCAAGCCGGTGCCCGGCCCGCACCAGGTCGTCATCCGCGTCAAGGCCTGCGGCATCTGCAAGACCGACCTGACCATCCACGACGGCAGCTTCCTTGCGAAGTTCCCGCTGGTCAACGGCCACGAATTTGCCGGCGTCATCGACTCCGTCGGCTCCGAAGTCACCGAATGGAAGGTCGGCGACCGCGTCACCGCCGACAACACCGAGCTCTGCGGCTATTGCGACGCCTGCCGCGCCGACAAGCCCCTGTACTGTGAAAACTTCAACTCCCATGGCTGCAACATGCCGGGCGGCTTTGCCGAATACGTGCTCATCAACCACGACAAGGTCTTCGCGATCAGCGACAAGCTGAGCTTTGAAGAGGCGACCTTCACCGAGCCGACGGCCTGCGCCGTCCACGGTGTCGACCGCATCGCCCCGAGCTTCGGCGACACGATCCTGATGTTCGGCGCAGGCCCGACGGGCATCATTCTGGCCCAGCTGCTCCGCCGCGCGGGCGCAGGCCGCATGGTCATCGCCGATCCGCACCAGGACAAGCTCGACATCCTGAAGAAATACGGCTTCGCCGAGGAAGACCTCGTCCTGATCGACAAGAAGGACCCGGCCAAGCACACCACCGAGATCAAGGCCAAGATGCCGAAGGGCTTTGACATCGTCGTCGACGCGACCGGCGCGCCCAGCATCACCGAGGCCACGTTCAACTTTGTCCACATGGGCAGCAAGATCGTCGTCTACGGCGTCTGCCCGGCTGAGGCCACCATCCAGGTCAACCCGTACAAGATCTTCAGCCAGGAATACACGATCATCGGCTCCTTCGCCCAGACGCACTGCTTCCCGCGCGCGCTGGCGTATCTGGAGAGCGGCGTGGTCCAGGTGGACGAGCTGATCTCGCACGAGCTGCCGCTGGAGGAATACGGCACGGGTCTCGACCTGATCGTCGGCAAAAAGGCCAAAAAGGTCATCATTCATCCGTAAAGGACGGCAGCGATCCGCACGGGCACTTGTCACCCGGCGCTGATCTGTGTTAGAATAGTCTTGGCCCTCCGCACAGCGGTGTGCGGAGGGCCAATGTTCGTTTCGGGGAGGCGGGAATATGGAAAATCATCACACCGGCAATCCGGCGCGCGTCCTGCAGCTGCTGCTGCGGCAGGGCCGCCAGTCGCGCCAGTCGCTGGCCACGGCCCTGGGCCTGAGCGTCCCGACCGTGGCGCAGTGCGCGGCGGAGCTCTGCGCGCTGGGTCTGGCCTATGAGGACGGCTCCCTCGCCGCGACCGGCGGGCGGAAGGCGCGCCTGCTCGCCGCAGATCCGACAGCGCGTGTCGCGCTCGGACTGGACATCACGCAGGAGCATGTGACGGCGGCGCTGGTCGATCTAGCCGGCGAGGTGCGCGCCGTGCGGCGCGAGCGGCTGGCTTTTGCGCAGTCGGAGACGTATTTTTCGGCTGTCGCCGCGCTGGCCGAGCAGTTCCTGGCCGAGCAGCACGTGGACTGGGCACAGGTCCCGGGCGTCGGCATCTCGATCCCCGGCATCGTCTCGGCCGACCGGCAGACGCTGGAATATTCCCACGTGCTGCACGTGCGGCAATTCGCGTGTACGCATTTTTCGTCGCTGCTGCCGCGGCCCTGCAGCTTCCTGAACGACGCGAAGGCCGCCGCCGCCAGTGAATTCTGGGACAATGACGAAGCTGGCCGCGCGCTCTATCTGTCGCTGAGCAACTCCGTCGGCGGCGCGATCATCCGCGACGGGCAGATCGTCTCCGGCAACCATCACCGCGCCGGCGAGTTCGGCCACATGACGCTCGTCCCGGACGGACGGCAGTGCTACTGCGGACAGTATGGCTGCGTCGACGCCTATTGCAGCGCCAAGACGCTCACGGCGCGCACTGGCGGCGATCTCGACCTGTTTTTTGCCCAGCTGCGCGGCGGCGAAGCACAGGCCGTCCGTATCTGGCAGCGCTATGAACAGTATCTGGCCGCGACGCTGCGGACACTCCTGACCGCGTTCGACTGCCCAGTCTTCCTCGGCGGCTATGTCGGCACGCGGATGGAACCGGCGGAGCTGGCTTCGCTGCGCGAGGCGGTCGGCGCCCTGTCGACCTTCGAGCTCGAGCCGGACGCCATCCGGCTCTGCCGCCGCACCGCCGCCCCCGCGGCCACCGGCGCCGCCCTGACCTATATCCGTCCCTTCCTGGAGACTCTCGAATGATTGCACCGCACATTGTAGGGGCCGATGAGGGCATCGGGCCCTACAAACCCTATTTCAAGTTCGCAAAGGCATACAAAATCCCGCCCGGCCTGTAGGCCGGGCGGGGTGCTGTTTTTAATCGTCTTCGCGGGGGACAGAACTGATGACGGGCTTGCCGTTGGCATCCACGAGGACCGTCAGTCCGGCAGCGTTGCCATTGTAGTGAAACAGGTAGGTCACGCCGGTCTGCCGGTCGACCCAGAGCTCGTTGGCAGTCACAAAGCCGGACTCGTCCAGAATGCGGACAAAGCGCTGGTTTTTCTCCTTCGCCATCTTACTTCGTCTCCTTCGCGGTCTCGGTCAGACCGGCGGCGAGACCGGCCAGGCCCTGGATCTCACTCGGAATGATGATCTTCGTGGCCTTGCCGTCAGCGACCTTCTGCATCGCCTCGAGGGCCTTGAGCTTGATAACCTGATCATTCGGGGCCTGCTCGTTCAAAAGGGCAAGGGAATCCGCCATGGCCTTCTGCACGGCAAGAATTGCCTGCGCTTCACCGTCGGCCCGCAGGATCGCGGCCTGCTTCTCGGCCTCGGCGCGGAGGATGGCCGCCTGCTTTTCAGCGTCGGCCTTCAGGATCGCGGCTTCCTTCTCGCCTTCGGCGACGAGGACCTGGCTGCGCTTCGTGCCTTCGGCCTGCAAAATCGCCTGGCGGCGGTCACGTTCGGCCTTCATCTGCTTTTCCATGGAATTCTGGATGTCCTGCGGCGGCAGGATGTTCTTCAGCTCGACGCGGTTGACCTTGATGCCCCAGGGATCGGTCGCCTCGTCGAGGATCGCGCGCATCTTGGTGTTGATGACGTCGCGGGACGTGAGGGTCTGATCGAGTTCGAGATCGCCGATGATGTTGCGGAGCGTCGTGGCCGTCAGGGTCTCCATGGCCATCATCGGGTGCTCCACACCGTAGGCATAGAGCTTCGGGTCGGTGATCTGGAAGTAGACGACGGTGTCGATC
>CAJMLC010000134.1 GCA_905214155.1 uncultured bacterium
GGCGACGAAGGAGCCTTACGGATGCGGCATGCCCCTTGCGGGTACACAAAGTATGTCTGCGTGTTTCAAATCTTGCCTTGACGAAAAATCTCTTGCCAAATCTGTCTGATGGATCATACCATGCAGCTTGAAATATCATTTTTGGAGGAATAGAACATGCGCTGGGACCTGCTCTTTTTCGACCTCGACGGCACGCTGACCGACTCCGGCCCTGGTGTGATGGGCGCGGTGCGCTATGCGTTCGGGGCGATGGGACGGTGCGCACCGGATGAGACGGAGATGCGCTCCTTCATCGGGCCGACGCTGATCGATTCCTTCTCCCGCTATTTTCCGCCGGAACAGGCGGTGGAGGCGGTCGGGAAATACAATGAATATTACGCGAAGACCGGCTGGCTCGAAAACGGGCCCTATCCCGGCATCGAATCCTGCCTCGGCGCGCTCCGCGCCGCCGGGGCGCGTCTGTTCGTCGCGACCAGCAAGGTGGAAACGTCTGCGCGGCAGGTGCTCGACCATTTCGGCCTCTCGCCGTATTTTGAGTCCGTCTGCGGCGCGACGGCGGACGACCCGGCGCATGGGGCCAAGGACGTCGTGCTCCGCGCGGCCCTCCGGCAGGCCGGATGCGACGACCCCGGACGGGCCGTCATGATCGGCGACCGGAAGTTCGACATTCTCGGCGGCCGCGCCGCCGGGCTTGAGACCGTCGGTAACCTCTATGGCTACGGCAGCCGCGAGGAGCTGACCGCGGCGGGCGCGACCGAGATCGTTGAGACAGTCCAAGATCTGAAAGCCCTCTTATTGCAGGAATAAAACGAAACCGCAGTCATCGACTCGATGACTGCGGTTTTTTATGAAATCGTTCGGAATAGCCGCAGCGGCGGCAGAGCGGATGGATGCGTTTTTGGCGTGCGAAACCGTCCACAATGCTGCGGGCTGGTTCGGCGGCAAGAATTTCGTCCAGCGGCTGCGTCAGCAGGTTCCCGAGCGGGATGCGCCCCTCGCCGTCGAGGCAGCAGGGGACAACGGTCCCGTCGCAGAGCACGGCCAGCTGGTCGCGCAGCGCGCGGCATGTGCCCGCCTCGCCGTGATCTGGTGCGTCGGGGCTGGGCCAGTCGAATTTTTCACCGTAGTGGATAAAGGTCCGGTCACGCAGCCGCCAGCCCCAGGTGTTCTGTGTCCAGTCGCCCGGATAGGCGGCGCGGAGGTGGGCGAGAATGGCGTCGTTCTGTGCGTTCCGGCCGCGCGTCTGCGCGCCGTCGAGATTCCAGAGGCGATAGTCGATCAGAATGCCCGTCTCCGCCGCTGCAAGGCCGAAGTCGGTGCATCCGGCGAGATAGGAGCCCATATCCACGCCGGAATTGGCCTCGAACGAATGGAGGCTGACGCTGACCTTGTGCAGCGCCGGGGCTGCGAGCAGCGCGCTTTGCCGCTTCGGCAGGAGCGTCCCGTTCGTCGTCAGCACGACGCGAAAGTCCATTCCGCCCGCGATCTCCAGCAGCTCCGGCAGCTCCGGATGCAGCAGCGGCTCGCCCATCACGTGGAAATAGAGGAAACGCGTCTGTCCGCACAGCGCCGCGGCGAGATGCGTGAATTGTTCGGCGGATAAAAACGCGGCCCGCCGCTTCGTGCCGGGACAGAACGAACAGGCGAGGTTGCAGCAGTCAGTGATCTCCAGATAGACGCGTGAAAACGGCATGATACGCCTCCAAATTCGGGAATATCTATAGTATATCAGCCCGCAGCCGCGGCGGCAAGCACGAAAGACGTGACAAGGGCGGCGGAGCATGGTATAATTTAAATATGTGGACATTAGAAGAAATTCGGGAAGAATATGACCGGCTCGACCGGTATCTCGGCATCGATACGCGCGCCATCCGGCTGTCGTTTTCCAAGCGGATGCGGCAGCAGCATGGCGTCTGCTGTTTCCGGGGCGGCCGCCCGACGGAGATCCGCCTGGCGGACTTTCTGCGCGCGGATGACGAGGCCATGCTCGACACCGCACGGCACGAATATGCCCATGCCGCCGCCGCGCTCCTGACCGGCCAGCGCCACGGGCACGACGCAGTCTGGAAGGACATTTGTGTCCGGATCGGCTGTAAGCCGGAGCGCCTCGCCGGGACGACCGCCGCGCAGGAGGCGAAGAACGCCGGGTGCGGCTATCTCGTGCGCTGCAAAACGTGCGGCGCCGAGGGCCATTATCTGCGCCGCGGCGCGGTCGTGCAGAGCATTGAGCAGGGGCGGCAGGACTGCCGCTGCCGCCGCTGCGGCGGACGGACATTTACGTTGGAAAGGATGAGAGCAGATGGACTATGAACAGCGGGCGGAGGAGCTCTTCCGCGAGGGCTATAACTGCGCACAGGCGGTTTTCCTCGCCTTCGCGCTTGAAAAAATGGACCGGGACGAGGCGGCGCGGCTGGCCTCGGCGTTCGGCGGCGGCCTCGCCGGGATGCGCACCGTCTGCGGGACGCTCAGCGGCGCGGCCATGGCCTACGGTCTGCTGCGCGGCTATTCCGACCCGCAGGACAAGGAGGCCAAACGCGAGGTGTACGCGGCCGTGCACGGGATGGCAGCGGAGTTTGAACGGATCAACGGCTCGATCATCTGCCGCGACCTCCTGCACCTTGACCGGGACGTGAAATACGTCCCGCCGTCGGACCGCAGTGCGGACTATTACCAAAAGCGCCCCTGCCCGAAGCTCTGCGCCTGCACGGCGGGCATTCTTGCGCGCTATCTCAAGGCGCACCCATAAAAAACATCATTGGAGAAACCAACATGAAGACACTGACGATCGGGATCCTGGCCCACGTGGACGCGGGAAAGACCACGCTCTCCGAGGCGATGCTCTACCGCGCGGGGATGCTCCGCGCGATGGGCCGCGTCGACCACGGGGATGCGTTCCTCGACACGGACGCGCAGGAGCGCGAACGCGGCATCACGATCTTTTCCAAGCAGGCCGTGCTCGATCTGCCGGGTTGCCGCTTCATTCTGCTCGACACGCCGGGCCACGTCGACTTTTCGGCGGAGATGGAGCGGACGCTGCAAATTCTGGACTACGCGATCCTCGTCATCAGCGCGACCGACGGCGTTCAGGGCCACACCTATACGCTCTGGGATCTGCTGCGGCGCTATCAGGTGCCGGCGTTTCTGTTTGTCAACAAGATGGATCTGCCGGGGCTGGAGCGCGCGGCGCTGCTTGCGCAACTCCGGCGGGAGCTTTCGCCCGAGTGCATGGATTTTTCCGCCCCGGACTGCATGGAGCAGCTCGCGCTCTGCGACGAGGCGCTCATGGAGCGCTTTCTGGCCACCGGTGCGCTTTCGGATGCGGACATCGGCTCGCTCATCCGCGCACGGCGTGCGTTCCCGTGCTATTTCGGCGCTGCGCTGCGCGACGAGGGCGTGGATGAATTTCTGCGGGCACTGGCCCGCTATGCCGTTCCGCCGGAATATCCGGCGGAATTTGCCGCACAGGTCTATAAGATCGCGCGGGATGAGAAGGGCATCCGCCTGACATTTTTGAAGGTGCTGGGCGGGACGCTGCGCGTCAAGGACGTGCTGCGCGGCGTGGACTGGGAGGAAAAGTGCGACCAGCTGCGGCTCTATTCCGGCGCAAAGTTCACGGCCGTTCCGGCGGCAGAGGCCGGGAGCGTGGTGGCCGTTGTCGGCCTGACGAAGACGCGGGCGGGCGAGGGCCTCGGCGCGGCGCGGGACGCCGAGCCGCCGAGCCTGCAGCCGGTGCTGGAATATGAACTCCGCCTCCCGGAGGGGACGGACGCGCAGCAGGCCTACGGGCGGCTGCGCGTGCTCGAAGAGGAGGATCCGCAGCTGCATCTGCGCTGGGACGCGCGGACGCGGCAGATCCGCGTGCAGCTGATGGGGCAGGTGCAGCAGGAAATTTTGCAGAAGCTGATCGAAGCGCGCTTCGGATTGCATGCGGAATTTGACGCGGGCAGCGTCGTCTATCTTGAGACGATCGCGGAGCCGGTCGAGGGCGTGGGGCACTATGAGCCGCTGCGGCACTATGCCGAGGTGCATCTCCTGCTCGAACCCGGCGAACCGGGCAGCGGCATCCAAATCGACACGATGTGCAGCGAGGACGCGCTCAGCCGCAACTGGCAGCGCCTCATCTTCACGCATCTTCTGGAGAAGACCTATCGCGGCGTGCTGACCGGTGCGCCGCTGACCGACGTGCGCATCACACTCGTGACGGGCCGCGCGCACCCAAAGCATACGGAGGGCGGCGATTTCCGTCAGGCGACATACCGCGCGGTGCGGCAGGGCCTGATGAAGGCGAAGGGTGTCCTGCTCGAGCCGTGGTATGCCGTCCGGCTCGACCTTCCGGCGGAGTGCGTCGGCCGCGCAATGAGCGACCTTGAGCGCATGGGCGGCGCGTTCGACCCGCCGGAGCAGGGCGAAACGATGAGCACGCTGCGCGGGAGCGTCCCCGTGGCGCAGTTCGGCGATTATGCGCGGGAGTTCGCCGCGTATACCAAGGGCCGCGGACGTTTGCAGCTCCGCCCGGCGGGCTATCGTCCGTGCCGGGAGCAGGAGACCGTCGTCGCCGCGAGCAGCTATGACCCGGCCCGCGACATCGACGACCCGGCCAGCTCCATCTTCTGCACGCACGGCGCGGGCTTCGAGGTCAAGTGGGACGAGGTGGACAGCTACGCGCACCTGCCACTGTTGAACCTACGCCGCGCGGACGAGCCGGAGCCGATCGCCGCGCCGCGGAAGATTACGCGGTCGGTCGCGGACGGCGGCGCGCCGGAGCTCGAAAAAGAGCTGCTGGCGATTTTTGAGCGGACGTATGGCGCGATTCGGCGGCGCGACATTCTGCCAATGCAGGCGCTGCGCTCCGACGACAAGCGCGAGCTGATTCGTGCGCTGGAACCGGCGGAGGAATTTGTCCTCGTCGACGGGTACAATATCCTCTTCGCGTGGGACGAGCTGAAGGAGCTGGCAAAAAGCAATCTCGACGCGGCGCGGCACGTGCTGATGAATCTGCTCTGCAACTATCAGGGCTATCGCGGCTGCGCGGTGATCTTGGTATTCGATGCCTACAAGGTACCGCTGAACCTCGGAACGGTGGAAAAATACCACAACATCTTCGTAGTCTACACGAAGGAAGCCGAGACGGCGGACAGCTACATCGAGCGCGTGACCTACGAGCTGCGCGGGCGGCGCAAGGTGCGCGTGGCGACGAGCGACAACCTCGAGCAGCTCATCATCCTGGGCCACGGCGCGGTGCGCGTCTCGGCCAAGAGCTTCCATGACGAGGTGTTCGGCACGAACGAAGAGATCCGCCGTATTTTACAGGAAAATAACCGAAAAAATCGCTGAGTGATCGGATTTCAAAAATAGGAAAGACAAAACCACCAGAAGCTCTCTGCTGGTAAGACAGTAAAATCAAATTTCTTGGAACAGGCATGATCTCGGTCATG
>CAJMLC010000135.1 GCA_905214155.1 uncultured bacterium
AGCGGCAGGTGCCGCAGTCCTCCGGCGTGACCGCCTCGCCGCTGTCGTAGTGGTCGAAACCGGGCTTGCCCTGCATGAGCTGTTCAAAGGCCCGGTCGCTGCCGGAAGTGAAGTACATAGGCCGTCGCCTCCTTTCTGCGTTTGGGCAAAAAGAAAAGCCGCAGACTTTTTTCAAAATCTGCGGCTTGGCCGGGGAACAGAAAAGGGCGCTGTCATGCTTGACAACACCCTGTTTCTGTCTGATTATTCAGTTGTTTTGACCTGCCCCGTTTTCCGCTGCCCTAAAAAACATTGATTTTACTGGGTTTTTTCATGTTTTCTTATGGCACCACGGTTAAGGTCCGTTCTTTTTGCATTTTGGGCGGATCTGCGCTATAATCAGAAAAAACCTGCCCGGAGGCCCACTATGGATCTGATCTGCCCCATCTGCGGCGCGCCGCTTTTGCGCGAGGGCCGCGCCTATCGCTGCGAACGCCGCCACAGCTATGACATGGCCCGCAGCGGCTACGTCAATCTGCTCCCGCCCTCGCCCGCCGGAAAGCGGCACGGGGACGACAGGCGGATGGTCGCCGCGCGGACGGCGTTCTTTGCGCGCGGGTATTATGACCATCTGCAGCGGTTCGTCGCAAGGCTGGCCGCGGAACTGACCGGTGCGGCCCCCGTCATCGTCGACGCGGGCTGCGGCGAGGGCGCGTACACCCGCCGGGTGTTCGACGCGCTCGCGGCAAGCGGCCGGGCGCCGGAACTCTTCGGCGTGGATATTTCGACGGATGCTCTGCGGCACGCGGCGCGCCTCGTGCCGGAGGGCGTTTTCTGCGCGGCGAGCACGGCGCATCTCCCGCTGCCGGACGGCTGTGCCGATTTGATTTTGAACATCTTTTCGCCGTTCATGCCAGCGGAATTCCGCCGCGTGCTGCGGCCGGACGGGCATCTGCTGCGCGTGGTACCGATGGAGCGGCACCTCTGGGAGCTGAAGGCCGCCGTCTACGACACGCCTTATGAAAATCCGCCCGCGGATCTTGCCGCAGACGGATTTACCCTCGTTCGTCAGGAGGAGCTCCGCCGGACGATCACATTGACCTCGCAGGAGGACATTCAGGCGCTGTTCCAGATGACGCCGTATTATTATAAGACCGGGGCGGACGACCAGCGGAAGCTCGAAGCGTTCCGGACGCTGGACGTCACGACGGAATTTGCAGTCGCGGTCTATGCCGTGTCATAACGGCAGCTCCAGAAAGCTCCGGTACGTCCGGAAGCCCGCGGACTCGTAGAACCGCTGCGCGTCCTCGTTGAATGACCAGACGTCCAGCTCGAGACCCGGAAAGCCCAGCCGCGCGGCCTCGCGCCGGCAGAACTCGATCATGGCCGTCGCCGCGCCGCGGCGGCGATAAGCGGCGTCCACGCCGAACTCCTCAATGTGGTAGATGCGCCGTGCGTGCTGATAGGCCGACTCCGGCCGGTCGACATACTGAACCAGCGCAAAGCCGCACACCTGCGCCCCGGCGCAGGCGACCACGATGTCTTCCTTCGGCGCGTCCAGCGCCTGTGCGGCCCGTGCGGCCAGCGCTTCGCAGAAGCCGGGCCGGAAAATATCGGGGCGGCCCGCCGCATGCAGCGCGCTCACCATGGCGCGCAGCTCGTTCACGCGCGCAAGATCGTCCCGCGCCGCATAGCGCACCGTCCAGTCGATCTGCTCCATTCCATTCCACCTCCCGCATCTGTTTCTTGGCAATATTTTATTCCGGCCGCCTCGCCCTGTCAAGCGCAGCCGGATCATTCTGACAGGAGGGATCATCATGTCCATCACAGAGCACCGCTTTCTGGATTCCAACGCGATCAAGCTGATCGCCATATTGGCCATGACGGTCGACCACATCGCGTGGGCCGTCTTCCCCGGCTATCCGCGCGCAGCGCTGCCGCTGCTGATGCATCTGATCGGCCGCATCACCTGCCCGATCATGTGCTATTTCATCGCCGAGGGCTTCCATCACACGCACGACGTCCGCAAATATACCGCGCGGCTGTTCCTGTTCGCGTTCCTGTCGCACTTCTGCTATCTCTATGCCTCAGCCGACTTTATCGACTGGCATTCGTTCATCCCGTTCTACTATGGCAGTCTGCTGAACCAGACGAGCGTGATGTGGTCGCTCGCGTGGGGCCTTGTGATGCTGCGCGTGGCGAACAGCGGCAGGATCGCCGACCGGCTCAAGCCGCTGCTCATCATCCTGATCTGCGTGGCCAGCTTCCCGAGCGACTGGAGCTGCGTTGCGTCGCTCTGTGTGCTGGCGTTCGGCACGAACCGGGGCGACCTGAAAAAGCAGGGGCTCTGGCTGGCCATCTATGTCGCGATCTATGCCGTGGTCTATTGCTGCGCCATCGACGTGGTCTACGGGCTGCTGCAGATGGGCGTCGTCCTCTCGCTGCCGATCCTTCGCTGCTACAACGGGCAGCGCGGACGCGACGATCGCGTCAACCGCGTGATGAAGTGGCTGTTTTACCTCTATTATCCGCTGCATCTGCTGCTGATCGGCATTTTGTCCGCATAACGAAACCGGCTCCTTCTTCTGGAGAAGGGGCCGGTTTTGTGGGCGGCCAATGGTCGCCCGCCTCCGCGCGCTGCGAAAAGCCCCCTCTATGAAGAGGGGGGGAAGAGCGCCAACGGCGATCTGGGGGGAGAATTTTTCAAGCTCCCCCAGTCACGGCTCACGCCGTGACAGCCCTCTCTACCAAGAGGGGGCCTTTGGGCCGATGAGGGCATCGGCCCCTACAGGGTGCGGTGCAAAATCAAAGAAGCGGGCGGACAGAGTCGTCCGCCCCTACAATATCCAAAGAGATCCGTGTCGTTATTTGCCGGAGGTATCGGGCTGGCGCTCGTCGCCGAAGAAGAAGACGGCGACCGTGCCGGGTCCGCAGTGCGAGGCGATGATCGTGCCGATCTCGTTGACGCGGATGTCGCCCTGGATGTGCGGGAAATGCTCCGCGACGGCCTGCCGCGTAGCTTCGGCCTCGGCCGGGCAGTTGGAATGGCATATAAAGCACTTGCCGCTGTAGTTCACGCCGCCCTGTGCATGCTGCTCCATGGTGCGGATGGTCTCTTTCACGGCGTTTTTCTTGCCGCGGACCTTGCTGTAGGCGATGATCTTGCCCTTGTCGTCGAGACGCATGATGGGGCAGATGTCCAAAATGGTGGCGATGGTGGCCGTTGCGCCGGACATGCGGCCGCTGCGGCGGTAGAATTTCAGCTCGGTGGAATAGAACTGGTGGTGGACCTTATTGCAGTTGGCCGTGACCCAGTCCGCCGTCTCTTCGAGCGACTTTCCCGCGTCGCGCATGTCTGCCGCCGCGTCGACGAGCAGGCCGTAGCCCGAGGAGCTGCAGAGCGAGTCGATGACCACGAGCTTGCGCTCAGGATATTTTTCGCGCAGCACCTCGGCGGCGAGATTCGCGTTCTGCACCGAGGCGGTCATGCCGCTGCCGAATGCGATGTGCAGCACGTCGCCCCGCTCGAGCAGCGGCGCGAAGAAGTCCTCATACTGCGCCTCGTTGAGCTGCGAGGTCGACGGCAGCTTGCCGTCTGCGATGTACTGATAGAACCGGGGCAGCGACTGCGGATCGCGGCCCATGTCGTCGACGTGCGCCTCGCCGTCGACGCTGTAGGAATAGAACAGGACGGGCAGTTCGCGCTCCTGCACGTAGGAATAGGGCAGATCAATGGTGGATTCACACGAAAGAATGAATGTGGGCTGCATAAGGATATTCCTCCTGTTTCACAATTTCTTACATTATACCGGAACGTTTCGAAAAATAAAAGGGGACAAAGTGAAAACTTTGTCCCCCCAGCGTGTCGAAAAAGTCTTTTCGCCCCGCTGCTTTGTCCAGTTTTCTGAACTTGAAAAGTTCAGAAAACTGCTTGATTGAACGCGAAAGGGGCTTTTTGCCCCTTTCACTCTATCCCCGCTGCTCTGTTGCAGAACTGCATTTTATAGTTTTTTGACAATCTCAGGGGACAAAGTGAAAACTTTGTCCCCTTTTTGATCGGTCGGATCATTTTTCGGTCACGGGGCCGAAGCCGGCGACGCCCTGATCGGCCTCGCGCTGGGCGTGGGCACACATGGCGTCATAGGTTTGCTGGCTGATATCGTGCTCGATCTTGCAGGCGTCCTGCTCGGCGGTTTTCTGGTCGACGCCGATGGCGATGAGAAACTGCGTAAGCGTGCGGTGCCGGTCGAGCATTTTGCTGGCAATCTCCATCCCGCTGGGCGTCAGGGTGATGAGACCGTCGCGGTCCATCGTGATGTGCCCGCTCTCGCGCAGGCGCTTGGTGGTGTAGGTGACGCTGGGCTTCGTGACGCCCAGATGCTCGGCCACGTCGATGGAGCGGATGTAGCCGTGCTTTTCCTGCATCATGAGCATGGCTTCCAAATAATCTTCTGAGGCTCTTAATATTTTCATGGCGTATGGCCATCCTTTCCAGCAAGTTTTACAATTTCTTATAGCATAGGTTAACACACTCTAACCAAAATTGCAAGAAAAATCGTTCGTCGGATTTTTTTTGAAAAAAGGGCTTGACAGCGATAGTTCAAGATGCTAAACTGTGGTGTGGTTAAAGGGGCTTAACCCTTCCGGACGCTCCGCGAAGGCCGCAAGCCATTCAACCGTTTTTTGATCCTGTGGGTTAGCAGGAGCTAACGGCTCGGTGCATCGGGCGGTTAGCAAGCGCTAACCAAGATATGGAGGAGCTGCTTATGATGCCGCTTGCACTGGCAAACATCGGCGAGGAGAACATGATCCTGAAGGTTGGCGGAGACGCAGAGACCAAACGCCATCTCGAGGATCTGGGCTTTGTTGCCGGAGGGCCTGTGACGCTGGTGTCCTCGCTGGGCGGGAACGTCATCGTCAAGGTCAAGGAATCAAGAGTCGCCATCAGCGAAGAGATGGCGCGCAAGATCATGATTTAAGAGAACGAGGAGGAAAGATCAAAATGAAGACATTGCGTGAGGCAAAGATCGGCGATACGGTCAAGGTCGTGAAGCTGCACGGCGAAGGCCCCGTCAAGCGCCGCATCATGGACATGGGCATCACGAAGGGTGTTGAGGTCTATGTCCGCAAGGTCGCGCCCCTGGGCGACCCGATGGAAGTTACCGTCCGCGGCTACGAGCTGTCGCTGCGGAAGGCCGATACGGAAATGATCGAAGTTGAGTGATCAATATTTTGTAAATTCGAAATAATGGAATGAGTTTGGTTAAAGTAATTTGACCGAAGGAGTGAGAATATGGAGAAACAAATCAAAATTGCCCTTGCGGGCAACCCGAACAGCGGCAAAACCACGCTGTTCAACGCGCTGACCGGCTCCAACCAGTTCGTCGGCAACTGGCCGGGCG
>CAJMLC010000136.1 GCA_905214155.1 uncultured bacterium
CCCGACAATCCCTCCGTCAGCTTCGCTGACACCTCCCTTTACACAAGGGAGGCTTTCCACTGCGGCGGGTCATTTCTGGAGACGGTTTTTCATATAGTCGTGCGCGGCTGTCTCCAGCGAATCGTCCAGCGGCGTCAGCTCGGCTTCGCCGTATTTACGCTCGAGCGCGACGCGCAGGATATGGTCGGCCAGCTTGGGGTTTTTCGGGAGCAGGGAACCGTGTGAATAGGTGCCGAAGACGTTTTTATAGCGCGCGCCCTCGGTGCCGTCCTCGCCGTTGTTGCCGAAGCCCGCGAGCACCTTACCCATCGGCTTGACGCCAGCGCCGAGATAGGTTTTGCCGGAATGGTTCTCAAAGCCGACGATCTCACAGTTCAGCTCGTCGCAGGTGAACATGTAGTTGCCGATCATGCGGTCTTTGGAGCCGATGGTGTAGAGGTCGAGCGCGCCGGTAAAGTCGCACTGCGCGCCGTCCCATGTTTTATAATATTGGCCGAGCATCTGATAGCCGCCGCAGATGGCCAGCACGGGGAGGCCGTCTTCAATGGCGGATTTCAGCTCTTCGGTTTTGGCCCCGGCGAGGTCGCCCAGCAGGACTTCCTGTTCAAAGTCCTGCCCGCCGCCGACAAACAGCAGATCATAGGCGGACGCCTCCAGCGCCTGCCCGATGGAGACGCCCGTGACCGTCACGCCGATCCCGCGCCACTCAAGGCGCTTTTGCATACAGAGAATGTTGCCCCGATCGCCGTAAAGGTTCAAAATATCGGGATAAAGATGACAAATGTTCAGTTCCATGGCGTCTCCTTATTCCCAGAAGTTTTTATAGCCATACTGCTTGCTGATGGTCTGGCGGAGGGCCAGCATGGCCGTGTACGTCGGCATCATGTAGACCGGCAGCTTGTGCGACGTGGACTGCTCGCAGAGCGCCTTATAGTCCTTGACGACGTGGATGCGGTTCGTCGGGAAGCCCGCGTAGGCGAAGCGCAGCGCCATATCGTCGGCGCGGACGCCGGAAACGTAGATCTCGCGGAGCGTGTCGCCCATTTCGCAGAGGCGCTCGAAGTCGACGTCCCAGATCCAGCTGACGTCCTTGCCGTCCTGCGCGCGGTCGTTGAGGCAGGCGACGAAGACAAACGGCTCGCGGATCTGCGTCAGCAAATTCAGCACCTGATTGCAGCCGGCGGGATTTTTAATGAGGATCATGCGGACGTCCGTGCCGCCGATCTCGAATTTTTCCATCCGACCGAAGCCGCAGGCAAACTCGGAGAGGGACTTCGCGGTCGTCGCCGCGTCGAGGCCCATGGCCTGTCCGGCCGCCATCGCGGCGCAGGCATTATAGATGTTGTAGCCGCCGGGGAGGTTGATCTTCGCCTCGTATTCGGCCTCGCCGATGCGGAAGACAACGGTGGACTGCTCGGCGTCGGACGAGAGCACCTTGGCCACGGCGACGTCGGTCTGCGGGCGGCAATAGCCGCATTTCGGGCAGCGATAGCTGCCGAGGTGGCCATAGGTGACATAGTCGTAGACGTATTCGCTCTTGCAGCGGATGCAGTACGGCGCGTCGGAGAGCTCCTCGACACGGGAGGTGTAGATCGGCGTGTTGACGCCGAAGAAAATCACCGGATTTTCAAAATCGTCGTGGATCGACGTGCAGAGCGAATCGTCCGCGTTCAGGCAGAGCGTGGCGTTCGGGCTGTGGCTGATGCCGATCTTGATGTTCTCGAGCGTGTGCGTGACCTCGCCGTAACGGTCGAGCTGGTCGCGAAACAGGTTCGTCACCACAACAGCCTTCGCGTCGACGAACGTGGAGATCGCCTTGAACGCCGCCTCGTCCGACTCGATCAGCGCGTGCGTATAGCGGCACCTGCCGAAGAGAGAAGAGTGCATGGCGAACTCGGCGGTCACGCCGCTGAGCAGGTTTGCGCCGGACTTGTTGGCAAAGTAAGAGATTCCAGCGTCGGCCCACGACTGCTCGATCATACGGGAGGTCGTGGTCTTGCCGTTGGTGCCCGTGACGATCACGGTCGTCACGTTCTTTGCCAGCTCGCCCAGCAGATTCGGACAGAGCTTCAGCGCGATGCGCCCGGGGAAGTCCGTGCCGCCGCGGCCCAGCAGACGGATCGCGACGCGGGACAGCTTGCAGGCAAGCACCGCAAAAAATACATTCAGTTTCATGCCCCCTAATATAGCATAAAAACACACGGATGACAAGCACAGACACAAAAAGTAACGAATGATTACAAAATTCCTCTTGCCATGGTTGTCATAATCTGATATAATACCCTGTGAATCGTCGAAAACAAGGGAGGGAGCCGCGATGAAATGCATCTCGTGGAACGTCAACGGGCTTCGCGCCTGTCTGCAAAAGGGCTTTCTGGACTTCTTCCGGGACGCGGACGCGGATCTGTTCTGCCTGCAGGAGACCAAGCTCCAGCCGGAGCAGGTCGCGCTGGAGCTGCCGGGGTATGAGCAGTTCTGGTGCTCAGCGGAGAAGAAAGGCTATTCCGGCACGGCGATCTTCGCAAAGCGAAAGCCCCTCTCTGTGACCTACGGCGTCGGCGTGGAGGAGCTCGACCACGAGGGACGGATGATCACGCTGGAGTATCCGGAGTTTTATTTTGTCACCTGCTATACGCCGAACGCGCAGGACGGGCTCAAGCGCATCGGCCACCGCATGGCGTGGGACGACGCGTTCCGCGCGCGGCTGTGCGCGCTGAACGCGGTGAAGCCGGTCGTCGCGTGCGGAGACCTCAATGTGGCGCATCAGGAGATCGACCTGAAAAATCCGGGGCCGAACCGCGGCAACGCCGGATTTTCCGACGAGGAGCGCGGCAAGTTCTCCGAGCTGCTGGCCGCCGGATTCACCGACACGTTTCGCTATCTCGAGCCGGAGGCGACGGGGCGCTATTCGTGGTGGAGCTATCGGTTCCACGCGCGGGAGAAGAACGCGGGCTGGCGCATCGACTATTTTCTGGTCTCCGACCGCTGGCGGGACCGCATCGAGGCTGCGCCCATCCACAACGAAATTTTCGGCTCGGATCATTGCCCCATCGGTCTGACCCTGAAGGAGGAACCCACATGAAACGAAGAGTGATCGCACTGCTGCTGGCGCTGACGCTGGCAGTCTCGCTGGCGTCCGGTGCATTTGCCGCGACATACAGCAACTGGTTTAAGAGCAACTACCAGGAGATGCAAAACCTCAAGATTCTGCCAGACCAATTCACCGGCATGGACCTCAAGCAGCCCATCACGCGCGGAGAAATGTGCCTCCTTGCCGTGCAGGCCTTCGAAGAAGCCACCGGCAACGACCTGGAGCTCGACGGCACGCAGTATTTCACCGATACGAACGATATCAACATCACCAAGGCCTATGAATACGGCATCGTCTCCGGTTATCCGGACGGCACGTTCCGCCCCGATCAGCGCATCACGCGGCAGGAATTTTTCAAGCTCCTCGAAAACTTCTGCTATTCCGCCGCCTTTAAGCCCGTCCTGTCCGTCGACGCCAACGCCCTCAGCCAGTTTGGCGATGCCTCGGCCCTTTCCAGCTGGGCAAAGGAATCCGCGCAGTTCTGTGTGACCTACAGCTATGTCAACGGCACGAAAGACGCCTCCGGCAGCGTCGTCCTCGACCCGACCGGCACCGCCTCCCGGCAGGAAGCCATGACCATGTTCCTCCGCGCCTTTAAGCGCGTCAAGGAGTATTATTACTACGCCGTCCTCACCGCCGGAGTCTCCGATGATGGCCACGACACCGGCGAAACCGGCGTGACCGTCTCCGATCTCAGCAAGACCATGTATGTCACGACGCAGACGCTTAACGTCCGCGATTCGTGGTCGTCCGGCAGCACGCTCGTCGGCACGCTGAAATATGGCGAGGCCGTCACCGTGACCGGCCGCTGCTCGAACGGCTGGATGCGCATCCAGTATCAGGGCCACACGGCCTACGTCTCCGGCGAATACCTGGCCGACCAGAATGGCGGCTCGTCCGACGGGAACAACAGCGGCTCCACCGTCACCGGCTCCGGCACGGCGGCAGAGATTGCGCGGTTCGTCTGCTCGTTTGTCGGCTACAGCTACGTCTACGGCGGCTCGAAGCCATCCACCGGCTTCGACTGCTCGGGCCTCATGTACTACTGCCTGCGGCAGTACGGCTACTCGATGAACCGTACCGCTGACGACCAGATGGACCAGGGCACCGCCGTCTCGCGCGACGAGCTGCAGGTCGGCGACCTCGTCTTCTTCGGCTCCGGCAGCTATGCCAACCACGTCGGCATGTACATCGGCGACGGCAACTTTGTCCACGCCTCCACGCCCTCTACCGGCGTCCGGATCAACAGCCTGAACGAGACCTATTATACCAACCGGTATATCGGCGCGCGGCGCATCATCAACTGACTTCGCCGGATCTTTTGACGCAATGCCGCGGTTGGAAGGGCTTGAAATATTGGCAACCGCCCACGACTGCCCACACAGCACTTGACGTTTCCCATCCTTTCGCGCTATACTGTTCTTATCTCATACAGGAGGAACGCAATATGTTGGATGAAAAAGATCGGCAAATGATCGATGAGATCTTCGCACACCGCCTCAATGTGGTTATGGAATCTGCCATCGCTCCGAAGCTCAATCTGCTTGCCGAAGGCCAGCAGACGCTTCTCGAAACGCTTGCCCCGAAAAGCCGTGTGGAAGAGCTGGAAGAAGAGGTCGATTTTTTGAAATCCATCGTCAAGCTGCACAGCCAGCAGATCGCTGAATTAAAAAAAGCCCAGTAAAAGTCGAATAAAAAGACCGGAGTGGTCATCCCACTCCGGTCTTTTTATTTATATTGAAGACGCTGGCGGTGCTGGTGATTTTCTTAATACAAAAAAATCCCCACCATAGCGAACTACGGTGGGGATGCGGAATGCAAATGTAGGAGCGCAGTGTAGAAGTAGTGTAGGAGCCATGTAAGAATAACCTACATCGAATGGGTTCTACCTACTTCTATCTGCCGCGTTCTACATTGAAAACACAGGGGGATCGATGATTAGTCGTTCTTCATAGCCTCTTCGACTGCGACCGCGACAGCGACCGTTGCGCCGACCATGGGGTTGTTGCCCATGCCGAGGAAGCCCATCATCTCGACGTGCGCCGGGACGGAGGAAGAGCCTGCGAACTGGGCATCGGAGTGCATACGGCCCATGGTGTCGGTCATGCCGTAAGAAGCGGGACCAGCGGCCATATTGTCCGGATGCAGGGTACGGCCCGTGCCGCCGCCGGAAGCGACGGAGAAGTACTTCTTGC
>CAJMLC010000137.1 GCA_905214155.1 uncultured bacterium
AAATTCCGGTTTTGAGTTTACATAAGCGCAAGATTATTTTCAAAATTTCGCTTCCAAATGGAGCGGAAATACGAAAAATCGCAATGTGAAAGCAGGAGAATGGAGCGGTAGGAGCGTAAAATAGGAAAAATTCGCGATAATTGATGAAATTACGCGAAAAAGGTGGAAATTCCCGAAAAGTTGGTGTATAATACAGTCAGACAGAAAGTAGGGAATTGCTATGAAAAAACGCCGGACGAACGCTTCGGCTCCCAGACAAAAACGGCCGGAAAAGGCTGCGCGCGAACAGGCGTGGCAGCGGTTTCTGCGCCAGAATACGTGGCTGGTTCTGCTGCTGGTGCTGATCCTGGTGGCGGTCGTACTGTTTATCTGCGTGATCACCGGTGCGCCGGATGAGCCGGTCAGCGACACCGCGCAGGTCGGCAGCCGCTACCGCGCGGCCTATATCTGTGCCGAAACGCCGACGGTCCCGTGCTACGACGCCGACTTCGCGGAGACCGGCGCGGTGGCGCGCGGCTCCGCCGTGACGTATCTCGCGGAAAAGAGCCTGAAAAAGAACGGAACGACGTATTATCTGACCTATTTTGACGACCTGCAGTACGGCTATGTCGACGCAGCGTGCTTCACCGACGATCCGAATGCAGTCGTCCTCGAGAAGACCATCTATGTCCGTACGCCGCAGAACCTTCGCCTTTCGGCGGATGGATTTGAGCTGGGCGGGCTGGTGGAGCAGGGGACAGAGCTTCAGGTGCTGGGCTTCGACTCCATCTCGAACGGTGTTGTCCACCTCTACCACGTCACCGACGGCGAGTCGACCGGCTACATCAGCGGCGAATACACCGCCGCGACGCCGGAGCTGGCCACGGAGATCTATGACCGCTTCGGCTCCTACTCCATTCATCTCGGGCGGCTCGATCGCTGGGGCGGCGGCGACGGCGGATCGCTCGACTATTACCCGCGCGAGAAGGCAAACTTTGAGGACAATGTTATGCCGGATCCATGCTACGCGCTCTACCTGACGTGTGACCCGGATGTGCTCGGCAACATCGACGCCTACATCGAATATGCGAAATCGACGAATATCAATGCGTTCGTCGTCAACATCATCGACGGCACGTCGGTCGGCTATCCGTCGCCGGTCTATCAGGAATATTCACCGACGGCCTATCAGTACGCAAACAACACGATCGAGGAATACCGCGCGTGCATCCAGAAGATCAAGGACGCGGGCTTCTATGCCATCGGCCGCCTGACGGCCTTCAACGATTCGTTCTTCGTGAGCGACCATCCGGAATACGCGATCGCGGACAACAACGGCGATCCGCTCTATCTGCGGGCCACGGGCAGCTATTGGCCGAGCGCCTTCTGCCGCTATGTGTGGGAGTACAAGGTCGCGCTGGCGAAGGACGCCGTCGAGACGATGGGCTTTCAGGAGATCCAGTTTGACTACGTCCGCTTCCCGGACGGGACGTATGACTATGAAAAGGCCGGGACGATCGATTATCGCAACGAAAATAGCGAGACCAAGGCGCAGGCCATCCAGCGGTTTTTGATGTACGCGACGGATGAGCTGCACGATCTCGGCGTCTATGTCGGGGCGGATGTCTTCGGCGAATCCGTGGAGACCTATGTCACGGCCTACGGCCAGTATTGGGCGGCGATCAGCAATGTGGTCGACGTCATCAGCGGTATGCCGTATCCCGACCATTTCAGCCAGAACGGCACGTACCGCCCGTGGGAGCATCCCTATGAGACGATCTACGACTGGTCGGTCAAGGCCGCGGCAAGGCAGGCCGAGACGCCGTCGCCCGCCATCGTCCGCACGTGGGTCCAGGCGTATGACGCCATCCGGCCGCCGTACAACACCTATGGCGCGGAAGAGGTCGGCGCAGAGATCCGTGCGCTGGAGGATGCGGGCCTGAGCGGCGGCTTTATGGCGTGGAACGCCATGTGCAGCCTGAGTAAGTTGGAAAATCTGAAACCGGCGTTCGATGCGCTGACAAAATAAATACGATATAGAACAGGCCCTCCCAGCCGGGATGGGCCTCGTTTTTGTATATCATGAATAGCCTCATCGGCCCAAAAAGCTCCCCCAGTCTGCACGGAGCGCAGACAGCCCCCTCTTCGTAGAGGGGGCCTTCGGGCTGATGAGAGTATCGGCCCCTACGACCGCAGTGGTGGGGATAGGGAAACCCGCGCGGCAGGGACTGCCGCGCGGGTTCCGCAATGAAGGGGAAAAGATGGGGATCGAAACGGTCAAAGGGTGATGTCGGCGCGGGTCTGGGATGCGTCGGTGCAGAGGCTGCGGCATTTCGCGGTGAAGGCCGCGACCTGTTCCGGGCAGCGCCCGATGTAAGCCTCCGGCTTCATCTCCGCGCGGATCTCGGCCTCGGTCAGGCCGAAGGCCGGGTCAGCGGCCAGCTCCGCAATGAGGTCCCACGGCTCGCCGTTTTTCATCGCCTCGGTTGCGCGCATAGACGCGCGGCGGATGATCTCGTGGACCTGCTGCCGGTCGCCGCCGCGCTCGACCGCGGCCATCAGCAGATTTTCCGTCGCGATGAATGGCAGATAGTCCGCGACGAACTTCGCGACGATCTTCTCGTTCACGCGGAGGCCCGCCGTCACGTTCTGCATCAGGCGGAGAATGCCGTCCACGGCAAGGAAGCCCTCGGGCAGGGAGATGCGGCGGTTGGCCGAATCGTCGAGCGTCCGCTCGAACCACTGCGTAGAGGCGGTCATCGGCGCATTCAGCGCGTCAGCCATCACGTAGCGGGACAGGGAGCAGATCCGCTCGCAGCGCATCGGGTTGCGTTTGTAGGCCATCGCGGAGGATCCGACCTGCGTGCTCTCAAACGGCTCTTCGAGCTGGCGGTCGTGCTGCAGGAGGCGGATGTCGTTCGCAAAACGGTAGCAGCTCTGTGCGATGGAGGACAGGACGTTCAGAATGCGGCTGTCCAGCTTACGCGGATAGGTCTGGCCGCAGACATCATAGAGGCGGTCGAAGCCGAAGTCGGCGGCGATCATGCGGTTCATTTCGTCGATCTTTGCGGTGTCGCCGTGGAAAAGCTCCACAAAGCTGGCCTCGGTGCCGGTCGTGCCGCGGCAGCCGAGGAACCGGATGGCCGCGATCACGTCGTTCAGCTCTTCGAGGTCGAGCATCAGATCCTGCAGCCAGAGTGTTGCGCGCTTGCCGACGGTGACGAGCTGCGCGGGCTGATAGTGCGTGTAGCCGAGGCAGGGGAGGGCGGCATAGCGGTCGGCAAAGTCGGCCAGCTGCACCATGACCTGCTCCAGCTGGCCGCGCAGATAGACGAGGGCGTCGCGGTAAAGCACAAGGTCGGCATTGTCGGTGACATAGCAGCTCGTCGCGCCAAGGTGGATGATGCCCTTCGCGCCGGGCGCGGCTGCGCCGAAGGCGTAGATGTGCGCCATGACGTCGTGGCGCAGCTCCTTTTCCTTTGCCGCAACGAGGTCGTAGTCGATGGGGGAGACGTGCGCGGCCAGCTCGTCGACCTGCTCCTGCGTCACGGGCAGGCCCAGCGTGTGCTGCGCCTTCGCCAGCGACACCCAGAGCCGCCGCCACGTCTCAAACCGCATGTCCGGGGAGAACAGATGGAGCATATCGTCCGAGGCGTAGCGGGACGCCAGCGGGCTTTCGTATCGGTCTTTCATCGCGGAGCCTCAGCGCTGGATGTATTCGTCGCGCGCCGCGCCGACGGAGACATAGCTGATATGGCAGCCAATGGCTTTTTCAATATATTCGACATAGTTGCGTGCCTCGACGGGAAGGTCTTCCCATTTGCGGACGCCGGAGATGTCGCAGCCCCAGCCGGGCATCGTCGTGAAGACGGGCTTCGCCTCGTCAACGACCGCGGTGAACGGGAAGTCGTCGGTCTTCTGGCCATGGATCTCATACTGTACGCAGACGGGGATCTCCTTCATGTAGGAGAGGACATCGAGCTTGGTCAGCGCGATCTCCGTTGCGCCCTGGATCTGCACGCCGTAGCGCGTGGCGACCAGATCGATCGGGCCGACGCGGCGGGGCCGGCCCGTTGCCGCACCGTATTCCGCACCCGCCTGACGGAGCGCCTCTGCCTCTTCGCCAAACCATTCCGCCGTGAACGGGCCTTCCCCGACGCAGGTGGAGTACGCCTTCACGATGCCCACCGTCCGGTCGACATGGCTGCCCGGAATCCCGGCGCCCACGCAGGCATATCCGGCGTTGGAGCTGGAAGAGGACGTATACGGGAAAATGCCGAAATCAATGTCACGCAGCGCGCCGAGCTGGGCCTCGAACATGATGTTCTTGCCGGACTTTTCAGCGTCATAGAGGAACCTGGTCGTGTTGCAGATGTAGGGCGCGAGCTTCGAGCCGAACTCTTCACACCAGGCCAGCATATCGTCGAGCTTGTAGGGTTCTGCACCGTAGACGTTCTGGATAGTGAGGTTTTTCCACTCAAGGATGCCGGAAAGGCGCTTCTTGAGATATTCCGGATACAGCAGCTCGCCCATCATGATGGTCTTCTTCTGGTACTTGTCGGAGTAGACCGGCGCGATGCCGCGCAGCGTGGAGCCGTATTTCTTGTCCTTCAGACGGGCCTCTTCCAGACCGTCCAGCGCGCGGTGATAGGGGAAGACGATGGTTGCGCGGTCAGAAATCTTGAAGTTTTCCGGCGTGATCTCAATACCGGCGTCCATCAGGCTCTTCATTTCGCCCCAGAGATGCTCGAGGTCGATGACGACACCGTTGCCCAGCACGTTGACAACGCCCTTCAGGAAGATGCCGGAGGGGATCAGATGCAGCGCAAATTTGCCGTATTCGTTGACGACGGTGTGGCCCGCGTTGTTGCCGCCCTGATACCGGCAGACAATGTCATATTCCTTCGCGATAAGGTCGACCATGCGGCCCTTGCCCTCGTCGCCCCAGTTGATGCCTACGATTGCACAGTTGCTCATAAAAAAGCTCCTTTTCATATCATTTCTGCGCTTATTATAGCATAGAGAAAACATAAGTAAAACATCTATTTCTCATATCATCCATAAGAGTAGTTAATGACAGACGGTAAAAAAACTCCTCAAGCTCCGAAGAACTTGAGAAGTTGGTGCGCGAGGCGGGACTTGAACCCGCACGTCCGGAGTGGACACTAGAACC
>CAJMLC010000138.1 GCA_905214155.1 uncultured bacterium
TACCGGCAGGATATCCTCGGCAGCATGGCGCACGCCGCCATGCTCGGCGCGACCGGTATTCTGCCAAAGGCGGACGCCGATACCTTGATCGACGGACTGCAGAGCATTCTGGACGATCTGGATTCCGGCAAGCTGCAATTCGATCCCACGTGCGAGGACATCCACATGTTCGTCGAGCAGGTTCTGACCGAACGGCTCGGCGACGTGGGCAAAAAGCTGCACACCGCGCGCAGCCGGAACGATCAGGTCGCGCTCGACCTGCGGATGTATCTGCGCGAGCAGTGCGACACCATTTCCGCGCAGGTAAAAACGCTGATCGAGGCGCTCACAGACCGCGCAGCGGAATATAAAACGGCCATCATGCCGGGCTATACGCATCTGCAGCGCGCCCAGCCCATCACCTTCGGCCACCACCTGATGGCCTACGCGATGATGCTCCTGCGCGACCGAAGCCGGCTGGCCGACTGCCGAAAGCGCATGAACCGCAGCCCCATCGGCTGCTGCGCGCTCGCCGGAACGACCTATCCGACTGACCGCGCGATGGAAGCCGCACAGCTCGGCTTTGACGGGATCTGCATGAACTCGCTCGACGGCGTGTCCGACCGCGACTTCTGTGCGGAGTTCCTGAGCACGCTGTCCATCCTGATGATGCACCTGTCGCGCCTTTCGGAGGAGCTGATCCTCTGGACGAGCTGGGAATTCGGCTTTGTGGAGCTGTCGGATGCCTACACGACCGGCTCTTCCATCATGCCGCAGAAAAAAAACTCCGACATGGCGGAGCTGATCCGCGGCAAGACCGGCCGCGTCTACGGCGACCTCGTCGGTCTGCTGACGATGCTGAAGGGCCTCCCGATGGCCTACAACAAGGACATGCAGGAGGACAAGGAGGGCGTATTTGATGCGTGCGACACCGTGTCGATGTGCCTGCCGGTGATGACCGGGATGATCGAAACGATGACGGCCAAGCCCGAAGCGATGAAAAAGGCCGCGCAGCGCGGCTTCATCAACGCAACAGACCTCGCCGACTATCTCGTGCGAAAGGGACTCCCCTTCCGAAGCGCGTATAAAATTTCCGGCGCCATCGTCGGCGACTGCGTCAAGTCCGGCGCGGTGCTCGAGGAACTGCCGCTCGAAACCTATCAACAATACAGCGATCTGTTCGATCCCGACGTCTACGAGGCCGTCGACCTGACGGCGTGCGTGGAAAAGCGCACGAGCGCGGGCGGCCCGGCGAAGGTTCAGGAACAGATCGACTACGTGACAGCGTGTCTTGCGAAAGGAGACTTTTAACGATGAAAAAGATGATTGCATTGCTGCTTGCAGCGCTTATGATCTGCGCGATGTTCACCGGCTGCGGCGAAAAGGGCACGACGCTCAAGAGCGTCCAGAAGGCCGGAAAGCTCACCATCGCGACCAGCCCCGATTTCCCCCCGTTTGAATCCCTCGGCGACAACAACGAGGTCGTCGGCATTGAGATCGACGTCCTGAATCTCATCTGCGAGCAGCTCGGCGTGACGCCCGAGATCAACCAGATGGATTTCGACTCCGTCCTCCCCGGCGTACAGGCCGGCAAGTTTGACGTCGGCGTGTCCGGCATCTCCGTGACCGAAAAGCGCCAGAAGAACGTCCTGTTCACCGATCCCTACTGCCTCGCGGCGCAGGCCATCGTCGTGACTGAGGGCAGCTCCATCACCTGCAAGGCCGACCTTGAGGGCAAGAAAGTCTCTGTCCAGACCGGCACGACCGCCGAGAGCTTCTGCATGGACAATGGCTACGACGTCAGTTCCTTCGCGGCCAACAGCGACGCGCAGACCGCGCTGACCAGCGGCAAGGTCGACGCTTGGGTCATCGACGACCTGACGGCGGCCGACATGGTCAAGGTCTACAACGCGGCGGGCGGCGACCAGCTCGTCATCCTGGGCGAGGCCATGACCACCGAGCCCTACGCCTTCGCCTTTGCCTTCGGCAGCGAGGACCTCGTCGCCGAGATCAACACGATCCTGAACGGCCTCGTGGCCGACGGCACGATCGCTTCCATCTTCGAAAAGTACGAGGCGCCCTATACGTCCCCCACAAATTCGTAATCACCTGAAATACCGTCAGGGTCAGGAGCTTCGCTTCTGGCCCTGTACCTGAGAGAGGAGGCGTCCCGATGGGATTTTTCAGCACTTGGCTGCAAAAGCTGCACGAGACGTTCATTGAAACGCAATATTGGAAGCTGATGCTGGAGGGCTTCGGCAACACCATCGTCATCACGCTCGGCGCACTGCTCATCGGCGTGCTCATCGGCACGCTGATTGCCGTCATCAAATACTGCGCCGAGGGGACGAAAGCGCTGAAGCCGCTCGCGTGGATCTGTGACCTCTATGTCACGGTCATCCGCGGCGTGCCGGTCGTCGTGCTGCTGCTGATTTTCTACTTCATCATTATGACCAGCGCCGAGGGCATCACGGTCGGCATCCTGACGTTCGGCATCAACTCCGGCGCGTATATGGCAGAGCTGATTCGCGGCGGCATCAACTCGGTTGACCGCGGCCAGATGGAGGCCGGGCGGAGCCTCGGCATGTCGAAGCTGCAGGCCATGCGCAAGATCATCTTCCCGCAGGCGCTGCGCTACATCCTGCCGGCCATCGGCAACGAGCTGATCGCCCTGCTGAAGGAGACTGCCGTCGCGGGCTATGTCGCCGTCGTCGACCTGACCCGCGCGGGCAATCTCGTCCGGAACAACACCTACGACGCGGTCAATCCCCTGCTCATCGTCGCGGCGACGTATCTGATCCTCGTCGTGGCGCTGACGAAGCTGCTGTGGGTCTTTGAAAGGAGGCTGTCGAACCGTGATCACCGTAAGTAATCTCTGCAAATCGTTTGGCGGCCTCGAGGTGCTCAAGGGCGTGAACGTCGAGATCGACAAGGGCGACGTGATATGCGTCATCGGGCCGTCCGGCTCCGGCAAGTCGACGTTTCTGCGCTGTCTGAACCTGCTGGAAACACCGACGTCCGGCAGCATCCTGTTTGAGGGCGACGAGCTGACCGACAAAAAGATCGACCTGAACAAACACCGGCAGAAGATGGGCATGGTCTTCCAGCAGTTCAATCTGTTCCCGCACATGACCGTGCTCGACAACCTGACCTGCGCACCCATCATGCTCAAAAAGACACCGAAGGCCGAGGCCGAGAAAAAAGCGATGGAGCTGCTGGCCCGCGTGGGGCTCGCCGACCGGGCGGATGCGTGGCCCAATCAGCTCTCCGGCGGGCAGAAGCAGCGCGTCGCCATCGTGCGCGCGCTCTGCATGGAACCGGACGTGATGCTTTTCGACGAGCCGACGTCCGCGCTCGACCCCGAGATGGTCGGTGAAGTGCTCGATGTCATGAAGGAGCTGGCGAAAAGCGGCATGACGATGGTCGTCGTGACGCACGAAATGGGATTCGCCCGCGAGGTCGCCAGCCAGGTGCTGTTCCTGGACGACGGCGTGATCGCCGAGGAAGGGACGCCCGATGAAATTTTCGGCGCGCCGAAGTGCGAACGGCTGCAATCGTTCCTTGCCAAAGTGCTGTAATTTAGGAGGACGCTATGAATCCGTTTTATCAAAAGAATTTTCTGAAGCTGCTGGATTTCACCCCGGCAGAGATTTCCGAGCTGCTTGCGCTGGCAGCAAAGCTGAAAGCCGAGAAAAAGGCCGGCACGCCGCACAAGCTCTGCACCGGCAAAAATGTCGCGCTGATCTTTGAGAAGACCTCCACGCGGACGCGCTGCGCGTTCGAGGTGGCCGCAGCCGACCTCGGCATGCATCCGGTCTACCTCGATCCCTCCGGCTCGCAGATCGGCAAAAAGGAATCCATCGCCGACACGGCCCGCGTCCTCGGCCGGATGTTCGACGGCATTGAATACCGCGGCTTTGGGCAGGAGATCGTGGAGGATCTCGCGAAATACGCGGGCGTCCCGGTCTGGAACGGGCTGACAAATGAGTTCCATCCGACGCAGATCCTGGCCGATTTCCTGACGATCCAGGAGCATTTTGGCGAGCTGAAGGGCAAAAAGCTGGTCTATATGGGCGATGCGCGCTACAACATGGGCAACTCGCTGATGGTCGGCTGCGCGAAGATGGGCATGCATTTTGTCGCCTGCGCGCCGGAAGCCTACTTCCCGGACAAAGCTCTGATTGCGACCTGCCAGAAGATCGCCGCCGAGACCGGCGCAACGCTCGAGTTCAACTCCGACGTTGCCTCCGCCGTTCAGGGCGCGCACGTCATCTATACCGATGTCTGGGTGTCGATGGGTGAGCCGGACGAGGTCTGGCAGCAGCGCATCGACGACCTTCTCCCCTATCAGGTCAATTCCAAGGCGATGGCGCTGGCCGGAGCGCAGTGCAAGTTCATGCACTGCCTGCCCGCGTTCCACGACCTCGGCACCGGCATCGGCCAGAAGATCCACGAAAAGTATGGCCTCGAGGCCATGGAGGTGACCGACGAGGTCTTTGAAAGCGACGCCTCCATCGTCTTCGACGAGGCCGAGAACCGCATGCACACCATCAAGGCCATCATGGCCGCGACGCTCTGCAAGGAACTCTGAGCAGTGAAATCCAGACACCGTAACAAAACAATTTCCGGCAGGGGTGAAATGCCCCTGCCGGAAAACTTTTATCTTATCTCTGCCAACAGCGCCTGACAGCCGGCGAGTACATCCTGCCACGTTGCCTCAAAATCGCCCGTATACCAGGGATCGGCCACGTCTCGGCTGCGGCCTGTGTGATCCAGCAGGAGCGAGAGCTTCCCATCCGGGTCGCCGCCGCAGATGCGGCGCATATTCCGGAGATTCTCGCGGTCCATGCCGATCAGAAGATCGTAGTTTTCATAGTCCTGCGCCGTCAGCTGCCGCGCCGCGTGACCCGCGCAGGCAATGCCGTGCTCCGCCAGCTTGCGCCGCGCCGGCGGATAGACCGGATTGCCGAGCTCTTCGCGGCTGGTCGCCGCCGATCCGATGTGAAATCGGTCCGCCACCCCCGCTTTGCGCACCAGATCTTTCATTATGAACTCGGCCATCGGGCTGCGGCAGATGTTGCCGTGGCACACGAAAAGTATTTTTATCATCTATCTAAACCTCTTGAATTTACT
>CAJMLC010000139.1 GCA_905214155.1 uncultured bacterium
AGGGCATCGGCCCCTACAAGGTGCGGTAGAAAATCGCAAAAGCGGGCGGACAGAATCGTCCGCCCCTACAAAGCGTTCCAGATGGAGTTTTGAAATATGAAAACAGTGACGATTTATACGGATGGGGCCTGTTCCGGCAATCCCGGCCTAGGCGGCTGTAGCGGCGGAGCCGCGAATTTGTCCCTCTGGGAAAATGCCGCCAAAGGCGGCAAAAGGGGATCAGAGCGAAGCAACTTTGCAGCCGCCAGTTGAGGAGAAATGCGATGAAGACAGTGACAATTTACACCGACGGTGCGTGTTCGGGTAATCCGGGCCCGGGCGGCTGGTGCGCGATCTTGGAATACAACGGCATCGAAAAAATGCTCTCCGGCGGCGAGGCACAGACGACAAACAACCGAATGGAGCTGACGGCGGTCATTCAGGCGCTGCTCGCGCTGCGCGAACCCTGCATTGTCGAACTCTATTCCGATTCTAAATACGTGCTCGACGCGCTCGAAAAAGGCTGGGCCTGGGGCTGGCGGCGGAAGGGATGGATCAAATCGGATAAAAAGCCCGCGCTGAACCCCGACCTCTGGGAGATGCTGCTCGGCCTCGTGAGCCAGCACGAGCTGCATTACCACTGGGTCAAGGGCCACGAGAGCAACGTCAACAATAACCGCTGCGACCAGCAGGCGGTGCTGGAGAGCCAGAAATTCAAATAAAACATCCACATCTTCGTAGGAAGATGTGGATGTTTTTTAGACTTTTTCAAGAAGTGCGACCGTCTCGATGTGGGCGCAACGTGGGAAGAGATCGACGGCCTCGGCGGTTTGCAGCGCATAGCCGCGTTCCCGCAGAAGCTTGACATCGCGGGCGAGCGTTGCGGGATCGCACGAGACATAGACGATGCGCCGCGGACCCATCGCGGCCATGGCTTCGATGACATCCGGGCTGACCCCCTTGCGCGGCGGATCGACGACGATGACGTCGGGCCGTTCCCCTCTGGCCGCAAACATCTGCGCGGCCTGGCCGGCGTCCATGCAGTAAAATTCGGTCTTATCTGCGAGGCCATTGCGCACGGCGTTCTCCTTCGCGTCCTCGATGGCCTGCGGCACGACCTCCACGCCGACGGCCCGCCCGGCCTCGCGCGCGAGACAGAGTGTGATCGTGCCGGTGCCACAATAGAGGTCGAGCACGATCTCTGTCCCGGTCAGGGCCGCAAATCCGAGCACTTTGCGATAGAGGATCTCCGCCTGATCGTGATTGACCTGATAGAAGGCCGCCGGGCTGAGGCGGAACGTCAGGCCGCAGAGCGTGTCCTGGATCCAGCCGGGTCCGTATAGCGGCAGGAACGTGTCGCCGAGAATGGTGTTCCCCTTTTTCTCGTTCGGCGTGAAGACGATGGACGTCACGTCCGGCGCTGCGGCGCGAATGGCCGCGGTCAGCTCTGCGCTGCGCGGGAGCTGCTTGCAGTTTGCACTGATGCAGACGAGCGTCTCGCCGCTGACCGTGCCGCGGCGGATGTAAATGTGGCGGATATAGCCGCGTCCGGTTTTCTCGTCGTAGGCGCGGATCTTGTACTGCTCCATCCAGCGGAGCACCGCCGCGCGGATCACATCGGCACAGTCCGGCTGGATGCGGCAGTGCGCGATCGGGATGACGCGGTGCGTCCCGGCGGAGAAAAAGCCCGCCTCGGCGCGGCCATTCTGCTCCTGTACCGGGTACTGTACCTTGTTGCGGTAGCCGTCCTGCTCTGCTGCGCCTGTGATTTTGAGCGATTCCAGCGTGCAGCCGCCGATGCGGTTCAGCGCATCCAGCACGCGCTGGCGCTTCAGCTCGGTTTCCAGTTCATAGTCCGCATGGCGGAAATCACAGCCGCCGCAGGCCGGAAAATAGGGACAATCCGGCTCGATGCGGTGCGGCGAGGCAGCTTCCACGCGCAGGAGCTTCCCGTGCGCGGCGGTCTTGCCGATGTTCACGACGCAGACAAGGCAGCGCTCGCCGGGCAGCGCACCCGGCACAAAGAGCACCTGCCCGTCGACCCGCGCGATGCCGCGCCCGTCGCTCGCCGCGCCGACGATCTCAACGTGATAAGTTTCGTTTACGTTCATACTGTTCTCCAATTTGTTTCACGTGAAACACAGCTCGGGATCGCGTTTTGGAATGTTTCACGTGAAACACTCACTCCGCGAGCCGCTCGCCGGTCGCGGCGTCGAATGTGTAGATTTTCTCCGTGACCTCAGCCGCGCCGTCCACCCCATAGCGGACAGAGAGCGTATAGGTCAGAATCAGCGTGCCGTCTGCCATCGAGATCGTGTAGTCGCCGTCGACAAAGGCCATCGCCTGCGCGTCGAGCGCAGCCTTGTAGACCTCATCGTCCGCATAGCTCTCGAGCGCAGACTGGAGCTGTGCCATACCATCATTGATGGTCTCGCTGGCCGCGTCGGACGCAAGCGTCAGATGCGGGATACGGAGCGTGTAGGTCACAACTTCCTCAATGTCGTGCTGGACGGTCTGCGGCTCGTCAAACCAGCCGTCGACGACAGACTCTGGTTTCAGCTCATCGGCCGGGAGCGTCACAACCTCGTCCGGCGTGCTTTGCGGATCGGCAGCGCTCGTTTCAGGCTTTGCAGACTCGACGGGTACATCGGCGGGAAGTGTGGTCGCCTTGCAGGCGGACAGAAATATAAGGGCCGCGGCCGTCGCCGCGAGAATGGTCTGTTTCATACGTTCACCTCGACGATAGTTTAGCATAAGAAAGGACTTGTGTAAAGCGTTGAAGCTTGCTATACTGTTCAAAGACGGAAAACGGGGGGATCAGGATGCTGAATTATGCGCACTGCGAACTATGCCCGCGGAGATGCGGCGTCGACCGGACGGCGGGACAGTTGGGCTTCTGCCGGGTGCCGGACGAGCTGTTTGCCGCGAAAGCGATGCTGCACTATTGGGAAGAACCTGTCATCTCCGCAGCCTACGGCGCGGGGACGGTCTTCTTCTCGGGCTGCACGCTCGGCTGCATTTATTGTCAGAACGATGAAATTTCACATCAGAATTTCGGAAAGCCGCTCTCCCCTGCCGCGCTGCGCGAGACGTTCGAACGGCTGATCGACGACGGCGCACAGAACATCGAGCTCGTCACACCGACACATTTCCTGCCGTCCATCCTCCCGGCCCTGACGCCGAAGCTGCCCGTCCCGGTCGTCTACAACTGCGGCGGCTATGAGCGCGTGGAGACGCTGCGCGAGCTGGAGGGCCTCATCGACATCTATCTGCCGGACATGAAATATTCCGATCCCACGCTGGCGAAGACACTCTCTGCCGCGCCGGATTATCCGGAGGTCGCCACAGCGGCCATCGAGGAAATGTACCGGCAGGTCGGCCCGGCGCAGATCGAGGACGACGTGATGCAGCGCGGCATGATCGTGCGGCATCTCGTGCTGCCCGGCTGCGTGGACAATTCGCTCGGCGTGCTTGACTGGTTCTCAGAGCATTTTCACAGAAAAGGCGTCTGGTTCAGCCTGATGAGCCAGTATGTGCCGATGGGCCGCGCAAAAAATATGCCGCCCTTCGACCGGCATATCACCGAGGATGAGTATGCCGCCGTCTGCTCGTATCTCGAACTATGTGAGATCGAAAACGGCTATACACAGGACTTTTCCTCCGCGATCCAGGACTATATCCCAAACTTCGATTTGTCCGGCCTATGAGACGGAATAAAAAATTCCGCAAGAAGGCAAAACAAATGTTTGATTTTTGGAAGCGCTTGTGTTATACTGGACGCAGAATCACTGGGAGGCACTGGTATGGCACGGACGAGCAACAAACGAGAGCAGATCCTGAATTTTCTGACCCAATTTATGAATGAACACGGCTACGCGCCCACGGTGCGCGAGATCTGCAACGCCGTTGGTCTGCAATCCACGGCGACCGTCCACTATCACCTCAACGCCCTGCGCGACGCGGGCCTGATCGAGATGGACGAGATGAAAAAGCGCGCCATCTCCCTCCCCGACGCCCAGCGGGCCGACCGCATCCCGGTCGTCGGTGTGGTGACGGCGGGCGTGCCGATCCTCGCGACGGAAAACATCGAGGGCTATATCCCGTGGGACGGCGAGGCGGGCTGCTTCGTGCTGCGCGTGCGCGGCGATTCGATGATCGGCGCGGGCATCCTCGACGGGGACAAGGTCGTCGTCCGGCCGCAGCCGGATGCGGAGAACGGCGAGATCGTCGTGGCCCTGCTCGACGATTCGGCGACGGTGAAGCGCCTGAAAAAGACGGGGCGCGACGTCTGGCTCATGCCCGAAAACCCGAGCTACGAACCCATCCCCGGCAACGAGGCAAAAATTCTGGGCCGTGTGAAGGCCCTGATCCGGGAATATTAACGACAGGAGGAGCAGCTATGAACGTGGAAAAGGCGCTGAGCGCGCTGCGGGAAAACGGATTCGACGCGCGCTGGTTTGCCACGGCGGCGGAGGCCGCGGACGCGCTCTGCGCGGAGGTGAAGGGCAAGACCGTCGGCATCGGCGGGAGCGTCACGGTGGAGCAGCTTGGCGTCTACGACCGGCTTTCCCGGGAAAACACGGTCTACTGGCACTGGTGTCAGCCCGCGGCAGAGGCCATCCGGCAGGCCGAGCAGTCGCAGGTCTATCTCCTCTCGGCCAACGCCGTCAGCGAGACGGGCGCGCTGGTCAACATCGACGGCACGGGCAACCGCATCGCCGCGTCGCTCCATGGGCGCGAGCGCGTGATCTTCCTCGTCGGCGTGAACAAGCTGACCCCGACGCTGGAGGACGCCATCGACCGTGCGCGGAATGTCGCCGCGCCGCTAAATGCCAGGCGCCTTGCACGGAAAACGCCGTGTGCGCTGGCCGAGCCGATGCGCTGTCACGACTGCCATAGCCCTGAGCGGATCTGTAAGGGTTTCGTGGTCCAGACGCGGCCGATGGGCGGCGTCGGCAAGACCGAGGTCTTCCTGATCGGCGAAACGCTTGGATATTGAATCAAAAATACAACCGCGGCCCGCTTTGCTGGCCGCGTTTTCTGTGTGCGTCTAGGGGCAGACAGGGATT
>CAJMLC010000140.1 GCA_905214155.1 uncultured bacterium
TCAAACGACTCATCTCCGCATTGCTCTTATTTGCAATGCTCCTCTCCTGCCTCCCGTTCACCGCAATGGCTGCGGAGACAGAAGCACCAGACGTGGGCGATGTGCCGACTTCTGAAACCACAGAAGTTGAGAACACGAACAGCCCCGCCGAGCCAGTGACGCTGGCAGACAGCGAAGATGCCAACACGGAAAATTTCTTCTATTTCTCCGCAGAAACAGAGAATATGCTGATTGCCGCGCCGCGGAAAGTTCGATTCTCAGACGGGCAGACGATCCTTGATGCGCTGCTTGCGGCTGGGATCTCGCTGGACTTTACCGACGATTATCTCGCGGCGGTGGAGAATGTAGACGGAAACTATACATGGCTCTCGGCCCCGAACAACCGTAACCTGCGCGACCTGCCGGAGGCGGGCGGCTACTTCTGCATCACGGAGAGCAAGCCGGGCGTGATTGGCGAGGGCTGGCAGGCGCTGATCGTGGAAATGGCCAATTATTTGGAGGAAACAGCGGACGTGCAGCAGGCCGCTGCCGGGGCCTATCGTGCCGCAAAGGCGGCTTATCCGCGCATTCTGGATGACAAAGCCGCAGAACTGGCCGCGAAGCTGAGATCAGAGATCGACACATACAAGGCCGGACAGACAGATCTGCATAAGGTGACGTTTTCCGGCGATTTTTCCGGCTGCACGATCACGGCGGAGAGCAGCTTCGGAAAGACGTTCCCCGCGGATGAAACCGGGGCACTCTCCCTCCCAAATGGCGAATATTCCTTCCTCATCCAGAAGGGTAATCGGTCTGTGTACGGCCCCGTGGGATCGCTGGTCGTGAATGGGGCAGATTTGAACGTCAGCGGTGTCCCTGCGCTGCCGGAGGACGACTGGTTTGCCGAGGGCGCGGCTGCCCTTGCACTCTCGGAGGCCAGCGGATATTATCCAGAAAACTTTACGAAGCGGGAATATAAGCTGACATCCGACGAACCCTATACGTTCTCGACGACAGTGCTCGACACGTTCACGGGCGGGCTGTATCCGTGCGTGACGCTGCGGGAGGATCTGACAGAGGCCGGCATCTCGATCTCCGCGATCTATACGACGACCTCCGGATCGCTGCATGAAGAACCGCTCCGAAACGGCGCGATGGATACGGCGCTCTATGGCGTGCTGACGCGCGGCGCGGTGGGAAACCGGATCGTGTTCCGCGCCAGCAAGGAATCGAACGGCTATCTTCTACAGGAGGATCTCACGCTGGACCTTGGCCGGACGCCGACGCTTGCCTCCATTCAGGTGGAGGGGGCCTCCGGCACGAAGCCTGCCGCGGCAGAGAAATTCTCTAACCAGACCTTTACCTATACCTACAAAGTCCTCGCCGAGGAGAACAGCCTGAAGATCATGCCGAAGGGTACGGCGGATGGCTATACGATCCTTGTTGATGGGAAACCGCTGACGAACGGCTCCGCGACTGTGGCGCTGACGGACAGCAGCGAGGATCAGAGCGTCAAAGTCTTGGTCATTGGCGGGGAGTATCAGACGGAATATACGCTTGCCATCCAGCGCGGGCAGGGTACCAAAGTTACCATCACATTGGCGGATGCCAAGATGTCCGTCGTGATGAAAAATGCGAACGGCGAAACGCTGGAGCCGAGTACCGTACTGGGCATCCGACAGTATATCTATACGCTGGTGACCGGGGAGACCTATACCTATTACGCAACGCGGGACACCTATTATCATGTGGAGGAGACGTTCACACTGCAAAACATGACGACCTTCACTGTGTCGATCCCGGAAGATCAGCTCCCGAGCATCAGCAAGCTGAACATTTCCACCAGCAGCAAACTCCCAATCAAGCCGGTCGCGATGGAGCCGGGCTTTGCCGCCGCGGCGCATGCATATTCTGTGGTCATCCCGGACGATTATGGGCGCATCGCGGTCTGGGCCGACCCGGCGGCGGATGCGAGCTGTTCGCTCCGCTATCGGTCTGTCATCGATGGCACGTGGCAGCAGGCAGGAGAGCTGCCGCTGTCGACGTCGATCACGGGCAGCAAGGAACTGACAGATGCGCTCGTCTCCAACAGTGCGTATGACAATACTCTGACCTTTACGGCCTCGCGCGTCGGCACGGTCACGGCGGCAGGGAGCGGAACGCGCACCGTCACCTTCTCAGCAGACTATGTGGTACAGCTGAAGCGGTCGCTCTCGCTGAAGTCTCTGGCGGTCGCCTGCGGCGGCAGCCCGGTGACGCTGAACTACGGAGACGGCAAAAGCGGCTTCACCTCGGCCCAGAAGAACTACGAGATCACGGTGCCGAGCGCGGCGTCGTATCTCGACCTGACAGCCGCTGTGCGCAGCGGCATCCCCTACGGCGAGACGGACAGCGGCTATCTGCTGTTTGTGAATGGCGAAGCGGCAACGTCCGGTACAGCCTTCCACGCGGCCCTGAGCGGTGACGCCAGAGAGGAAACCGTCACGGTCACGGTGCAGAGCCGTCTGGATGAGAGCGTTTCGACGGACTATGTGATCACGGTCAAAAAGGCGGACAGCCTGAAAGCCTCGTTCCAGATCGCCCCGGAGGGCGCGGTGTTCTACATCTATGAAACGGTCAGCGGAAACCGCCTCTGGCCGGACAGCGAGGGAAAATATGCGTTCTCAACGGGCTTTACCTATCGTTACAGCCTGACGAAGCGTGGCTACGTCGGGCAGAGCGGCGCGATCCAGCTGACCGCGGGCGAAAACGGCGAAAAGCTGTTGGACTTCGGCACAATGGAAAAGCAGGAGGACGGGAAGGAACAATTCCGAACCGGGACGCAGTACAAGACAGATGGGACGATCTCCCTGACGCGGGAACCGGCAAGCGTCAATCCGGCCATCAAGGAAGAGCTTTCAGCGGAATGGCCTGATTTCCGCGGCAGCGCCAGCAACAACGCCGTAACGGATGCCAAGATCCCGTTCTCGGCGGAGGATGGGACGCTCTACTGGTCGTCCGGCGTGGGCAAGGGCTATTCCGCAAACGCAGTCAGCAACCCGATTCTCGTGGATAACAGCCTGATCGTCTATGCGGGAGCGGCGCTGGTGAAGATCGACAAGGACACCGGCGCGGTGCTGGCGCGCAGCGCGATGGCCGGCACGTCCAGCTTTGCCATCAACAACCCGACCTATGCCGAGGGCGTCATTCTGGTGGGCCTTTCGGACGGGCGCGTGCAGGCGTTCAACGCCGACACGCTGGACTCTCTCTGGCTCTACACCGATCCGCTCGGCGGACAGCCGAACTGCCCCATTACCGTCTCAAACGGCTACGCCTACACCGGATTCTGGAACTCCGAAGTGGAAGACGCGAGCTATGTCTGCCTGTCCCTGACGGATGAAGATCCCAAAAACACGACAGAGTCCAAGGCCGCGAGCTGGCGCTATGTGCAGAAAGGCGGTTTCTATTGGGCGGGGGCGTATGCGTGCGAGGACTATGTGCTGGTCGGCACGGACGACGGCGAGCGCGGGTATCGCAGCAGCACAGCGCGGCTGCTCCTGCTCGACCCTGTGAGCGGCAAGCTGCTCGATGCGATGTCCGGCTTTACCGGCGACATCCGCTGCTCCATCTGCTATGACGAAAAGACAGATGCCTTCTACTTCACCTCCAAGGGCGGCTATTTCTACAGCGTAAAGGTGCAGAAGGACTCGAATGGGGCATGGAAGTTGGGGCGTAAGCGTCAGCTGGCACTTGGCGGCATGAGCACATCGACGCCGGCCGTCTATAATGGCCGCGCCTACGTCGGCGTCAGCGGCGATGGACAGTTCACACCCTATTCCGGCCATAACATCACAGTCATCGACCTCAGCGGCGCGATGTCCATTGCCTACCGCGTCGAAACGCAGGGCTATCCGCAGACGAGCGGTCTGCTGACAACGGCCTATGAGGGAGAAGCGCGCGACGGCTATGTCTACGTCTACTTCTTCGACAACTATACGCCGGGCAAGCTGCGCGTGCTGCGCGACAGCGCGGGACAGGACAAGACGGACTACACGACGCCGGAATCCATGGATGGCAAAAGCTATACCACCGCCTATGCGCTGTTTACACCAGTCTCGCCGGAGGCACAGTATGCGATCTGCAGCCCAATCGTGGACGAACACGGCACGATGTACTTTAAAAACGACTCCGGCTATCTCATGGCCTACGGCAGCGCGGTCAAGGAGCTGAAGATCACAGGTACGCCAAAAACAGAGTATGTGGAGAATGAGAAGTTTGACGCAAGCGGCCTCAAGGTGATGGCGACGTATGAAAACGGAGAAACACAGGACGTGACGCGGCTGATGTGGGCGGACAACAAGGCGCTGACCGTGGAGGACAAGAAGGTCACGCTGGTCTACTGCAAGGGCCAAACGATGTACCACAACCAACAAAACACGACAGATAACACCATGAAGCCCGGCGTAAAGACCGCAACCAAATCCATCGACCTGCCAATCATGGTAACGAGTGCCGCTGTGGAAGACAAAATTGACGACCTGAAGTGGAGCTTCACCGCGCAGAGCGGTCGACTGGGCGTGAGCGGAGACTTCAAAGGCCGGACGCTCATCGCGGCCTGCTATGATGCAAACGGCCGGATGCTCGAGGTGCAGACGCTGACGACAGAAGGAGAAAAAACGCTGTCACGGTCAAAGGACAGCGCAAAAATCAAGCTCTTCCTACTGGACAACGACAGCAAGCCCGTCTGCTCCGCCGTCACAGTGAAAAACTCCACAAACTAAGTATGCACAGGCCCCATGCAGAAAGCTGCATGGGGCCTGATTCTAGGAATGAGCCGCGGAAATGCCACTGAACCAGATGGGGGCATCGCTCAAAGATGCGGTAAATAGCTTGAGAATTCAATGCGGTTTTGTATATTGGATCATTTCGCTCTAACGGTAAAAAAGTCGGCCATAGAGATCCCAAGTACTTTGCAGATTTGCTCGATGGTATCCACGGAAAGCTGACTGCCTCTGCAGCGAGAGACGCGAAGCGTCGTATAGGGAATGTTTCCGCTTTGGCATAGC
>CAJMLC010000141.1 GCA_905214155.1 uncultured bacterium
CCTCGGCGCGGAGCTTCTCCTGCTGCTTGATCTGCGTGGTCAGCGTGCTGACCACGATGGAGACGGCGAGCATGACAAGGAACGTCAGCGGATAGCCGGAGATCGTGAAGTTGAAGGCGAAATACGGATAGGTAAAAATATAGTTCACGCCGATGACGCCCACGACGGAGGCCAGCAGGCCATAGAAATAACCGCTCGTGAAGCGCGAGACCAGCACGACCGACAGCGCGAAGATCAGGGCGACATAGACGTCGGAATCGTCGAGCAGTCGGAGCAGAAAGCAGAGCCCCGTCGCGGCGGCGAGAATGCCGAGGCAGACGGCGGTATTCCGCCAGGAAAACGAGAAAAAGCTCTCCGGCGTGAGCGCGCCGGGCCGTTTTTTGCGCATTGCAGTCTCCTTCCGCAGTGTATCTCTGCAAACTGCTCCCCTAGGGTGTATCTGAAAACTGAAAATGTGACCGGCGGCGAGGAGTTTTCGTGCCGGGCAAGCCATTTTTCCGCAGGAATTTGCGTCAGCTGGCAAGGGCCCACACGGTTTTTCGCGGGGCAAAACAACGTCTGGCGTTGTTATTCTCGTCGATGGGCGCCAGCCCATCTTCCTCGTCTGCCGTGCCAGCCGTCGTTTATCCTCCGCGAAAAACTCCGAAGGACTTGCCGGCCGGTCTGGGGCGTCGTCTGCAAGGCAGAGGACGCAGGCAGGCCGTCGCCTGTCAAGGACGATAACGCGGCAGACGGCGGTTCAGTCCGGCCCGCAAGCGTGTGTGCCCTTGTCAACTGACGCTTGTGTATGCAAGGGAAAACGGCGAAGCACAGCGCGAAAAGGCCCGCCGTCCGGGTGCGTTGGCAGTTTTCGGTTACACCCTACAATAATAATACTATCAAACTTCTCTGCAAATGTCCGTTAAGTTTCCGTTAAAAAACGCGTCCCGTCCGATGGACAGGACACGTTTTTGATCGGTCTCGTGTTATTCCGCGCGAATATAGCCCATACCGCGCACCTCGCAGTAGAGGACGCTCTGGCCGGCGGCGAAGACATCGGTCTGGGCGAAGCGCTCGGCGGGGCGCTCGGTCGTGCCGAGGCAGACAGTCAGCGGGTCGGTGCCGGCGACGGTCGCAGGGCGGACGCTGGTGACCAGCACGGCGTCGAACTTGAGGTCGCCGGTATGGTCGATGACGGTGATCTTGGCGCTGTCCGGCAGGCTGGACAGGATGTCCGCCGTGGACGGCTCGAAATTATAATAGTACGCGCAGTTTTCGGCGAAGGTGAAGCTGTTGGAATCGCAGACGGCTTTGAGCTCCTGCGCGTCGGCGAACGTGTAGTAGATCTCGCCTGCGGAGGCCACCGGGGAGCCGACAGCCTCGCCGTTCAACATGTAGATGTCGACCGTGCGGCCAAGCAAACTCAGGTCGGACGAGACGGCAAATTCCTTATGCCCGGCCAGCTTGCTCATGCCCGCGGCCAGTTTGCCGCCGGCGGTCGTCAGGTCGGCACATTCATTGGCTTCCAGCACGCCGGTATAGCGGACGAGGCCGAAGCGCGTCTCCATGTAGGTCTTCGGGTTCATGAGCTCGTCGAGCGCATAGCGCATCACGCCGGTCTCCTTCCCGTTGATGACAGCGGGACACTGCATCGCGTTATAGATGAGCAGACAGGCGTCCCCGCGGGAGACGGCGGAATCCAGCTGGCCGCCGAAGCCATTGTAGATCCCGAGGCGGAGCGCGTCGGCGTCCACCCGCTTGCTCCAGCCGGAGCCGGTGTAGCGCGTGCTGTCCTCGCCGAGGACGACGAGCAGCATTTTGGCAAGCTCGCGCGCGGTCACGGCGTCCTTCGGGCGGAACGTGCCCTGTCCGTCGCCGGTGATGACGCCGCGCTCGGCGCAGTAGCAGATGTAGAGATTGCCCCAGGAACCGGTCGTGTCCGAGAAGACCGTGAGGTTCGCGGCCTGCGGATCGTCGGTGCAGAGCTTGGCGATGACCTTTGCGATCTCCTCGCGCGTGACGGGCGAGGCCGGACGGAACGTCCCGTCCGTATAGCCGGAGATCAGCCCGAGATCGACCAGCATCCGGACTGCGCCCGGATCGCGGATCTCTGCCTGATCAAAAAATACCTGTTTGGCCGCCGGGGCCGCCGCCGCAGGCAGCGCGCACGCCGTCAAGATCAGAATGGCCAGACACAGAGCAAACAGCCGTTTCACGACGTGTTCTCCCCTTTCCACACATTACTTCAACTCTTGCATATCAGTATAACGGAGCATCCGTTTGAATGCAATAGAATCGGGCAGGATGTAACATAACTGTAAAGAAACAGGCGGTTTTCCAGCAAAAGAGGCGGATTTTTCCACAGTTTTCCCGCCGCCTGTGGAAAAACGCGCCGTGCGGCACCCGCTCCGCCGCTTGCTGCGGCGCCTTTCGCCGGACAGCCGTGCCGGGATGGCGCAGTCACAAGATTTTGTATTTCCCGACATTTCCGGACACAAATTATTGTGGTGCTTCGTGCGCTTTCGCGCCGTTTTGCACGGCCGCGGGCGTACAATAGCTGCAGAACGAAAGCGGAAAGGGCGGATGGTCGATGGGCAGACGGACAGGCATTTTGGAAAGCGGGCGGGTGCTCTATCTGCCGCTCGGCAGCATCCGGCCAAACCCGGCGCAGCCGCGGCGGATCTTCGATCCGGCGGGATTGCAGGAGCTGGCAGATTCGATCCGGCAGTACGGCATCCTGCAGCCGCTGACCGTCCGGCGGAAGGAAAACGGCTATGAGCTGATCGCGGGCGAGCGGCGGCTGCGCGCGGCGGGGATGGCCGGGCTGACGCAGGCGCCGTGTCTGGTGGCGTCGGTGGACGAGGAGGCGTCCGGGATGCTGGCGCTGGTGGAAAATCTGCAGCGGCGCGACCTCGACTTCATCGAGGAGGCCGAGGGCCTCGCGCGGCTGATGCAGACCTGGGGCCTCAGCCAGGAGCAGGCGGCGCGGAAGGTCGGCAAGAGCCAGTCCGCCGTGGCGAACAAGCTGCGGCTTCTGAAGCTGCCGCCCAGCGTGCTCGCGGAACTGCGGCTGCATCACCTCAGCGAGCGGCACGCCCGCGCACTGCTGAAGCTCCGGAGCGAGGACGCGCAGCTGCGCGTGGTGGGCCAGATCGTACAGGGCGGATGGACCGTGGCGAAGACGGAGGCGTACATAGAAAGTCTGCTCCAGCCGCCCGCGCCGCCGAAGCGCGAGTTTGGCGGGTTCGTGCTGCGGGACGTGCGCGTGTTTTTCAACTCGGTCAACCGCCAGCTCGACCTCATCCGCTCGGCCGGCGTCGACGCGCAGTCGCAGCGGCAGGAGACGGAGCGCGAGATTGTCCTCACGATCCGCATCCCCAAGCGGGAAACCGCACATCGCTGAGGCAAAAGTCAAAAAACCAACACTTACCACATACGTTTTTGTTGGATTGATATAAAATTTGTCGAAAAGTCACACGATTCAACACTATCGGCAGGAAATTGCGAAATTTGCGCATTTTTTGTTTGCATTTTCGGGAAAACATGGTATAGTATGTACTGTTTGAGGATCATGAAAACAAAAGCATTGGGCAGAAACGAGTGACGCTTCCGCCCACACAGGAAAGGGGTAAACCAAATGTCTCACAAGTACGTATATCTGTTCTCCGAAGGCAACGGCAAAATGCGCGAGCTCCTCGGCGGCAAGGGCGCCAATCTGGCCGAAATGACCAGCCTTGGCATGCCGGTCCCGCAGGGCTTCACCATCACGACCGAGGCCTGCACACAGTACTACAAGGACGACCGCCAGATTAACCATGAGATCGAAGCGGAGATCATGGAGTACGTGGAGAAGCTCGAAGAGATGACCGGCAAGAAGTTCGGCGATCTCTACAACCCGCTGCTGGTCTCCGTCCGTTCCGGCGCGCGCGCTTCCATGCCCGGCATGATGGACACCATCCTGAACCTTGGCCTGAATGACGAGGTCGTCGTCGCGTTCGCCAAGAAGACCAACAATCCCCGTTTCGCCTACGACTCCTACCGCCGGTTCATCCAGATGTATTCCGACGTCGTCATGGAAGTGGGCAAGAAGTATTTCGAGCAGCTCATCGACGAGATGAAGGTCGCCCGCAACGTCAAGCTCGACACCGAGCTGACCGCCGAGGACCTCAAGGAGCTGGCCGAAAAGTTCAAGGCCGAATATAAGGAAAAGCTCGGCGAAGAGTTCCCGCAGGACCCGAAGGAACAGCTGATGGGTGCCATCAAGGCCGTGTTCCGCAGCTGGGACAACCCGCGCGCGATCTACTATCGCCGCATGAACGACATCCCCTCTGATTGGGGCACCGCCGTCAACGTCCAGTCCATGGTCTTCGGCAACACCGGCGATACGTCCGGCACGGGCGTCGCCTTCACGCGCAACCCCGCCACCGGCGAGAAGAAGCTGTTCGGCGAGTTCCTGATGAATGCCCAGGGCGAAGACGTCGTCGCCGGCGTCCGCACCCCGCAGAGCATCGATCAGCTGGCCGAGGTCATGCCCGAGGCTTATGCGCAGTTCGTGGACATCTGCCACAAGCTGGAGTACCACTACCGCGACATGCAGGACATGGAATTCACCATTGAAAACAAGAAGCTCTACATGCTCCAGACCCGCAACGGCAAGCGCACCGCGGCCGCCGCGATGAAGATCGCCTGCGATCTGGTCGACGAGGGCATGATCACCGAAGAAGAGGCCGTCGCCATGATCGACCCGAAGAGCCTCGACGCCCTGCTCCACCCGACGTTCGACACCGCGGCCCTGAAGAAGGCCAAGGTCATCGGCACAGGTCTCGCGGCGTCCCCCGGCGCGGCCTGCGGCAAGGTCGTCTTCACGGCTGAAACTGCCACCGACTGGGGCAAGAGCGGCAATAAGGTCATCCTCGTCCGTCTCGAGACCAGCCCCGAGGACATCGAGGGCATGCACTA
>CAJMLC010000142.1 GCA_905214155.1 uncultured bacterium
CCCCCGCAAACGGAGTCAGAGTCCGGTGTGCTACCGTTACACAAATCCCCTAAAAAGGTGCTGCGCCGAAACGCAAGTATTATTATACAGACTTGCGTCCATTTGTCAAGCATGAATTTTGAAAAATGCGAAAAATATCAAAACCGCGCGACCCCGGCCAGGTTCGCGCGGTCAAGATCAACTTCAAAAAATTTCTTTCATTTCCTTCTGCCGTCCGCAGCACATCTTCCCCTCCGGGCAGCATCCGGTCATGAAGCACGTCGGCCCGTAGAGCGCGAACAGCAGCGGATGCGCCTTGCGCAGCACGTGCAGCGCCTCGACGGCGATCGTCCGGATCTCCCACTGCGCGCGCGTACACGTGCGCAGCCGGAAAAATGTATAGAGTTCGCCCGCATTCATCGTCACCGCGGCCGGGACGGTCTGCCCGCTGAGCAGCAGATAGCAAAGCTGCGTCTCATCCGCACCCATCGCCGTGAGCCGCTCCGCACACGCCGCCGCGCCGGAAAACGCCGCACGGTAGACCTCCTCCATTCCGCAGTCCACCACGCTCTGCGGCAGCACATAGCGGTCATAGTCCGCATTTTTCAGCAGATCGGGCGCGACGAGCGCCTGCATCCGATGCCGCGTAAGGTGCGTCAGGGCCGCGAGCGACATTCCGCCAAAGAGCAGCGTAAAGCTCGCCTGCTGCAATTCGCGCTTGCGCGGCTGGCGGAGCAGCGCGGCCAGAACATCCCGCATCTGCGTGTCGTCCAGTTCCGTCGGCATCCGCCCCTGCCCGATCTGCCAGGCCCGGCAGATGAGCCGCTCCGGCTCCGCCGTCCCATCCAGGAGCGTCACCGCCGCGTCGCAGCGGAGCACCTCGCCCGCCGGGACTTCCGGCGGCTGCACGGCATATTCCCGCTCCTTCCGGAGTGCCAGATACGGGGCCTGCGCCTCGCACTGGGCAAACAGGCTCTCGCCGAGCGCGCGCAACTCCGCATATTTCGCGCCGCGCCCGTAGGTCAGCTCATTCATTACATGCACGAGCTCACGCGCGTTCATCGAGCAGAAGAAATTGCTGTGGAAGCCGTAGGGCAGCACGAACCGCGCATCCTCCTTCGGCACGCCCGCTGCGCACAGCGCGTCGTATACGCCGAACAGCCGCCGCACTTCTTCATCATAGATTGCACTCCGCGCTGCATCGGCAAACGGCGTGACCCAGCCGCAGTTCGAAAAATCGACATATCGGCGCGACTTCACCGTGAACGAGGCCAGCCGGAACTCGATCAGAAACTGCTCGGCAAACACCGAGACATCCTCAAACGACAGGTTTACATAACCATGTTCCAGCACGGACGTATGCCCGGACGAGACGACCTTGCCGATCAGCCGTTCGTTCTTCTCTTCGCCGAGCTCCAGCGACTTCTGCCAGATCTGCCCCGCCGTGCCCTCCATCGTGGAGATGCGGCCGCCGGAGGAGATCATCGCGGCCAGATTCGGGCTGAACCCAAGGATCGTTGCTTTGCCCATCAGCGGAACACCTCCATCTGTTCATCAAAAATTTCGATTCGCCGGATGCACGCAAAATCGGGCCGCAGCTCCGGCAGGTGCCGCGCGATCGCCGCGACGAGCAGCTGCGGATTCATGCCCGGATTCTGCGCCGAGGCGACCACATCCAGCGTCAGCTCCTGTGGCGACACCTTCCGGATCGTGAGCGACCGCAGCAGCGGCCTGAGGTCGACGTCGACCATGCCGCCCTTCTTGCTCCGCTTCTCCACCAGGATCTCATCCTGGGCAAACAGCGCCGCGAGCGCCGTCTCCGCCCCATCCGGGACGCCGCCGTCATATTCCAGCGTCACCTCGGACTGCAAATATGTCAGATGCTTCACCTTGACCGCGCTTTCGTATGCCCGCAGCACACGGATGCCCGCGGGCATTGTCCGGTTCAGCAGCTCCGGCAGCTTGGCCAGATCTGCCGAGCCGTCTTCAATTTCAAAATCCAGGATCTCGCACCGGCTCTCCACGCCGACCGACAGCGGCAGCGCGATGGACACGTAAGCCCGCGGACTGAATCCCTGCGAGTGCCAGATCAGGATGTCCGCGCGGCGGAACACGCGCTGGAAAATGCGCATCAGGTCGAGATGCGAGAGATAGACCGCGTCGCCGGTCTTTTCAAACAGCAGTCGATTCATCGCATTTCCCCTCCTCGCTGAGTCTCCGCGCGCCGCAGCCCGCACACTTTGTCCGGCAGTCCGGCGTCACCTCCGACCGGTAGGCCTTCTCCCGTTCCCGCCGGAAGAAGCCATCGCTCACACCGACGGAGATCGTGCTCCACGGCAGAACTTCGTCCTCGCCAAAGCCGCGCGTCGTGTAGAACGCCGGATCAACGCCCACCTCACGGAATGCCTGCATCCAGAGGTCATAGCGGAAATACTCATCCCATCCGTCGAGCCTGCATCCCAGCCGCTGTGCCGCCAGCAGCACGGGACCCAGCCGCCGATCACCGCGCGCCAGCACGGCCTCGAGCTGCGAAAGGTTCGACTCGTGATAGCGGTAATCGATGCTCCGCGAATGGATGTTCTCCTGTAACAGATGCACGCGCCGCAGATATTCCTCCGGCGTGATCTGCGCCTCCCACTGGAAGGGCGTGAACGGCTTCGGCACGAAATAGGCCGTCGCCAGATTGATGGACAGGCCGCGCTTTTTGTTGACCGCATTCGCCTTCCATTCCTGAATGATCTTATAGGCCAGCTCCGCAATGCCGATGACGTCCTCGTCCGTCTCGGTCGGCAGGCCCAGCATGAAATAGAGCTTCACGCTGTTCCACCCGCCGGAAAACGCCGTGCGGCAAGTTGTAAGAATTTCCTCTTCTGTGACATTCTTATTGATCGCGTCGCGCAGCCGCTGTGTGCCAGCCTCGGGCGCAAACGTCAGTCCGCTCTTTCGCACCTTCTGCACCTTCATCATCAGCTCGCGCGAGAAATTGTCCGCGCGGAGCGAGGGCAGCGAGAGGTTGATCTTGCGCGGCTCACAGTAGGCCAGCAACTTGTCCGCCAGCTCCGGCAGCTGGCGATAATCAGAGGTTGAAAGGCTCGCCAGCGTGATTTCGCTGTTGCCGGAATCCTCGAGCGACTCGATGGCCTGCTCACAGAGCACGTCCGCACGTTTGCTGCGGATGGGCCGGTAGCAGAACCCCGCCTGACAGAAGCGGCAGCCGCGGATGCAGCCCCGGAAAATTTCGAGGTTCGACCGGTCGTGGACGATCTCCGTCGACGGCACGATGGTCTTCGCCGGGAAATACGCATGGTTGAGATCCTCCACGATGCGTTTTGTGACCTGCTTCGGCGCACCAGGCTGCGGCGTGATGGCCGCGATGGTTCCGTCTGAGTTGTAGCTGTGCTCGTACAGCGACGGCACATAGACGCCCGGAATTTTCGCCACGTCCAGCAAAAATTCCGCCTTGCCCTTCCCGGCCCGCTTCGCCGCGCGGTAACATTCCACGATCTCGCGCGTGGACTCCTCTCCCTCGCCGAGCGAGAAGAAATCGAAGAAGTCCGCCAGCGGCTCCGGATTCACCGTGCAGACGCCGCCGCCAAACACGATGTTCTCCAGTCCCTCGCGCTCCTTCGCCAGCAGCGGCACGCCAGCGAGATCGAGCATATTCAGGATGTTGGTATAGCTCATCTCATAGCCGATCGTGAACGCGATCAGGTCGAACGCCGAGACCGGGTCGTGGCTCTCCAGCGCCCAGAGCGGCAGGCCGTGCGCCCGCATCTCCGCCTCCATGTCGCCCCACGGCGCGAACACGCGCTCGCACCAGACGCCCTCCATCTCGTTCATCACGCCATAGAGGATGCGCATGCCGATGTTCGACATACCGATCTCATACGTGTCCGGGAAGCAGAACGCAACGCGCACATCCACGTCTGCCCGGTCTTTGACGATCTGGTTGTATTCGCCGCCGAGATAGCGCGCCGGCTTTTGCACATTCAGCAGAATGCGGTGAAATGTATCTGTCATGGTAAACCTCTGGTCTTGGATTTTGGCACATTATTTTTTATTGTACCTGTTCCCGCCGCAAAACGCAACGCTTTTTTCGTGCAGCGCCAGCCGCGCATACGATCCAAGCACCATCACCAGCGGCAGCAGCCCCGCTCGCCCCGCGCCCGCGGCCCACAGTGCAAGCACCAGCAGACACGTGATCACGAGCAAACTCCACACCCGCCCGACCAGCCAAGCGGTCTGCTCCGGCAGCCGCAAATACAATGCCGCCAGCAGCATTCTGCCTCCATCCAGCGGCATGATCGGCAGCAGGTTATAAGCGCCCAGCAACAGATTCACCGCAGCAAATGCCGGCATTTGCCGCCGCAGTGCCATATATGCCAGGAAATTCACGCACGGCCCCGCCCACGCGGAAAGCAGTTCTTCCCAGTAACCAAGCGGAGCCGTCTCCATCTCGACATCACCAAAGCCGAGCCGTACTGCCTTCACCCGAACATTGCAAAGGTGCAGTACCAGAATGTGTCCCAGCTCATGCAGCAATAACGCGCAGACGAAAAAGTCTGCCCCGCGCCACGTCCACACACAGCCCAGCAAACATAAAAACGCCGCACAGCCGAACGTGATCTCCAGGCTGATCTCCCCTGCCGCTTCCATGCGTTTTTTCCTGCTCCTGCTCAAGCGCCAGCCCCCTTGTCCCATGCTTCTCAAATTCTATGCGTATTTCGAAAAAAAGATGTTGACAATTCGCCGCTTCTTCATTATAATAATCGAGCTGACGGGGTGTGGCGAAGTTTGGTATCGCGCTTGGTTCGGGACCAAGA
>CAJMLC010000143.1 GCA_905214155.1 uncultured bacterium
AAGATATTTAGCGGATGAAGAGTTCGCCGTTTTCCACGCCGCAGGTGAGCGGCTGGCCGGGGATGACGTCGCCGCGCAGGATGCGCTTGGCGAGGAGCGTCTCGACCGTGTGCTGTACGTAGCGGCGTAGCGGACGCGCGCCGAACTGCGGATCGTAGGCCGCGTCGATGATGAATTGCTTGGCTTCGGGCGTCAGCTCGCAGTGGAGCTGCTTGTCCTCGAGGCGGCGGTTCAGTGCGGCGATCTGCAGGTCGATGATGCCGGTGATGTTCTCTTTCGTGAGCGGCTTGTAGAAGACGATCTCGTCGAGGCGGTTCAGGAATTCGGGGCGGAAGGAGCGGCGCAGCTGCGCACGGACTTCATCCTTGGCCGCTTCGCTGATCTCACCGTGCTCGTCGATGCCGTCCAGCAGCGCCTGCGAGCCGAGGTTCGAGGTCAGGATCAGGATCGTGTTCTTGAAGTCGACCGTGCGGCCCTGCGAGTCGGTGATGCGGCCATCGTCGAGAACCTGAAGCAGAATGTTGAACACATCGGGGTGCGCCTTTTCAATTTCGTCGAACAGCACGACGCTGTACGGGCGGCGGCGGACGGCCTCAGTCAGCTGGCCGCCCTCTTCATAACCGACGTATCCGGGAGGCGCGCCAATGAGACGCGAGACAGAGAATTTCTCCATGTATTCGGACATATCGATGCGGATGAGGTTCTTCTCGTCGTCAAAGAGCGTTTCGGCCAGCGTCTTGGCCAGCTCGGTCTTGCCGACGCCCGTCGGACCGAGGAAGAGGAACGAACCGATCGGGCGGTTCGGGTCCTGAATACCGGCGCGGCTGCGCTGGATGGCTTCGGAGACGACGCGGACGGCCTCACCCTGCCCGATGACGCGCTTGTGGAGCGTATCTTCGAGGTGGAGCAGCTTCTCACGCTCGCCCTCCATCAGACGGGAGACGGGGATGCCCGTCCAGCGCTCGATGATCTTCGCAATTTCTTCTTCTGTCACCTTGTCCCGCAGCAGACTTGAATCCTTTGCCTGCGCGGCGACCTGTTCCTCAGCCTCGAGCTGTTTTTTGGCCTCGGGCAGATCGCGGTATTTGAGCGTGCCGGCCTTTTCGTATTCTCCGCTCTGCTCGGCGGCTTCGATCTCGCGGCCCAGCTGCTCGATCTTTTCCCGCAGCTGCTGCACGCGGCCGATGGCGTTCTTTTCGTTTTCCCACTTTGCCTTCATCGCGTTGAACGTCTCGCGGTTTTCGGCCAGCTCCTTCTGCAGCTCGGCGAGCCGGGCTTTGCTCAGCTCGTCGTCCTCATTCTTGAGGGCGGCCTCCTCGATCTGCATCTGGATGATCTTGCGGTTGATGACGTCCAGCTCGGTCGGCATGGAGTCCATCTCCGTGCGGATCATGGCGCACGCCTCGTCGATGAGGTCGATGGCCTTGTCCGGCAGGAAACGGTCGGTGATGTAGCGGTTGGAGAGCGTGGCCGCGGCAATAATCGCCGGGTCGGTGATCTTCACGCCGTGGAACACCTCGTAGCGGGACTCCAAACCACGCAGGATCGCGATGGTATCCTCGACGGACGGCTCCTGCACCAGAACGGTCTGGAAGCGGCGCTCAAGCGCCGGGTCCTTCTCAATATACTGGCGGTATTCATCGAGCGTGGTCGCGCCGATGCAGTGCAGCTCGCCGCGGGCGAGCATCGGCTTGAGCAGGTTGCCCGCGTCCATCGAACCCTCGGTCTTGCCTGCGCCGACGATCGTGTGCAGCTCGTCGATGAAGAGGATGATCTTGCCCTCGGACTTTTTCACCTCGGCGAGGACGGCCTTCAGCCGCTCTTCAAATTCGCCGCGGTACTTTGCGCCTGCGATCAGCGCGCCCATGTCGAGCGAGAAGATCGTCTTGTCCTGCAGGGCCTTCGGGACTTCGTTGGCGACGATGCGCTGGGCCAGTCCTTCGACGATGGCCGTCTTGCCGACGCCCGGTTCGCCGATGAGGACAGGGTTGTTCTTCGTCTTGCGGGACAGGATGCGGATCACGTTTCGGATCTCGTCGTCACGGCCGATGACCGGGTCCATCTTCTGCTCTCTCGCGCGCTTGACAAGGTCGGTGCCGTATTTTTCAAGGGCCTCGTAGGTGTCCTCCGGCGTGTCGTTCGTCACGCGCTGATTGCCGCGGATGGTCTGCAAGGTTTGCAGAACGGCTTCTTTTTTGATGTTATAGGTGCGGAACAGGTCTTTCAGCGTATTGTCTGCGCAGTCGATCAGCGCCAGCAGCAGATGCTCGACAGAGACGAAGTCGTCCTTCATGCCCTTGGCCAGTTCTTCGGATTTTGTCAGGGCCTCATCGACCTGACGCGAGACATAGAAACGGTCGGCTTCCCGGCCGGAGCCGGTCACGCGCGGGAGCTTGTTGACCTCCGCCGTGACGGCGGCGTCCAGGCTCTCGACGGAAATGCCCATCTTTTTCAAAAGCTGCGGCACGAGGCCGCCGTCCTGCTGCAGCAGCGCGGAGAGCAGATGTACCTGCTCGATCTGCTGGTTCTGGTTCTGGATCGTCAGCTGCTGGGCCGCCTGAATGGCCTGCAGCGATTTCTGCGTATAGTTCTGTGCGTTCATACTACGATTCAACTCCTCGGGTTAGCACTCACGAGCATAGAGTGCTAATTCATTTTGATTACAATATAGACCCACCGTTCCGGTTTGTCAATAGGCCATGCGTGACTTTTTTGTAAATAAATTGTAGACATAATATTTCTGGATTTCATACATATTTAATATTTGCCCTCTAAGATTTTTAAAAACCCCTTGGTATGATGATACTGCAAGAAGCGATACACACTTTTTCATTTTCCCCTCATATATATTTTGTGAAAAGAACACCGTAAGCAAACTGGTCACTTGCTTACGGCGTTCTTTTGTTTAGGGCTGCCTCGCATCCCATCGAAACGGCGCTCACTTGCATCTTCTCCGCCATGCGGCATAAAAATCCGCGGGAATCCACAAAGGATTTCCTGTGGCTTTTCTGCCGCCTGACAAAAAATCTGCTACGTGATCGCCATACCGCTGGGATACGAGGCAGCCCTGCGCATCCCATCGAAACGGCACCTTTTGCTATAATTACCAAAAATTACTTCGCGATTTCATACATATTTCATAAATGCCCTCTAAGATATTTAAAAACCCCTTGATAAGATAATACTGCAAGAAGCGATAACACTTTTTCATTTTCCCCTCTTATTCTATAAAAGATGCCCTCAGGAAAGCCGGTCACTTTCCTGAGGGTTTCTTTTTTGTGGCTGCACCGGCGAATGGTGTGACGCAGCCTTGGAATTTTGTGAGTCCGGCTTGAATAAAAGTATATACTTCTGTTGGAAACTATGATATAATAAATCAGATTTTTCGATGCACTGCATTGCATCGTGAATCTCAGGAGCATGACTCTGGCATAATATTCCGAAGGAGGTATTCAAATGAAGTTCTCGAGTAAAGCACTTCGCTGCCAACAGTCACCCATGCGTAAATTCCACCCCTATGCGGTCGCAGCGGCGGCAGCAGGCAAGAAGATCTATCATCTGAATATCGGCCAGCCGGATATTCAGACGCCCCCGCAGCTGTTTGAGGCCGTGCGCAGCTTCCATGAGGCGACGCTGGCCTACGCGCCCTCGCCCGGCATCCCGGCGCTGATCGACGCGATCTGCAGCTATTATGCGCGCATCGGCGTGACGCTGGACGCGGGGAATGTGCTCGTCACCACGGGCGGGAGCGAAGCGCTCCAGATCGCGTGCAACTGCATTCTGGACGACGGCGACGAGATCATCATTCCGGAGCCGTTCTATCCGAATTACCATACCTTTGTCACCACCGCCGGAGCGAGCATCCGTCCGATGCACACGAAGCCGGAGGAGGGATATTTCTTCGCAGACCGCGAAAAGATCGAGGCGTGCATCACGTCGAAGACAAAGGCCATCATGATCACGAATCCCGGCAACCCGACCGGCACGTGCCTGACGCGCGAGGAGATGAAGATGATCCTCGATGTGGCCGTGGAGCATGATCTCTATCTGATCGCTGACGAGGTCTACCGCGAGTTTGCCTATGAGACCGGTGAGCTGCTGTCGTTCCTGCAGTTTGGCTACGGCTATGAGAACCTGATTTTGATCGACTCTGTGTCGAAGCGGTTCTCCGCGTGCGGCGCGCGCATCGGCTGCCTCATCAGCCGGAATGTGGAGTTTATGGCGCAGGCACTGAAATACTGTCAGGCGCGGCTTTCGGTCGCGACGCTCGACCAGGTCGCGGCCGCGGCGCTCTACAGCGTAGGGCCGGAGTATTTCGCCGCCGTGCGCGAGGAATATCATCGCCGCCGCGACACCGTGGTGCGGAAGCTGCATGAGATCCCGGGCGTCGTCTGCGAATGCCCGAAGGGGGCGTTCTATCTGATGGCGGCGCTCCCGGTCGACGATGCGGAAAAGTTCCAGCAGTGGCTGCTGGAGGAATTTGACGACCATGGCGACACCGTCATGTTCGCGGCCGGCGGGCCGTTCTACGCCACGCCCGGCAAGGGGCTGAACGAGATCCGCATCGCTTACGTCCTAAAGCAGGAGGATCTGGAGCGGGCGATGGATCTGCTGGCGCTTGGCATTCAGAAATATAACGAGACGCATAAGTGAGCAAATGAGCCGCCGCAACGTCAGAAGAAGCCTGCTGCATTGCGCTTCCGCCGGGGCGGCGAAAGCTCCATATTTGCAGTCTCCTTCTTCCTCTCCGAAAGGCAACCGCTTTGCTGGGTTGCCTTTCGGTTTTGTA
>CAJMLC010000144.1 GCA_905214155.1 uncultured bacterium
TCCAAGGTGTTTGTTCATGTTTCTCGTTGTTTAATTTACAAGGTGCACTCCGCAATTTTGCGGCTCACTCGCTCATCAGCGAGCTTTCTGATTTTATCACGAAGTTTTGAATTTGTCAAGGACTTTTTTCAGAACTTTGTGATTTTCTGTCGTTCGCTTTCGAACGTTTCCGCTCACAGCGAACTTTAATATTCTAGCATAGCTTCATCTGTTTGTCAAGAAGTTTTTTCATCTTTTTTCAAGATCTTCATGACGCGCATCCGCAATGCCCGGCGCTCTCAAAAGCGCTCCGCTATAATACCAAACGGTGCCTGTTTTGTCAAGCACTTTTTTCACTTTTTCTCCATCTTTTCCGCACCATGCCTCCGCTGGTGTCCTGTCCCATATTTCGCCCCATATCTTGTTGTTCCGGGCCGGAAAAGCGGGCGGCACATTCCGTGCCGCCCGCCGTGGGATCCATCTATATGGCGCGCCGCGCCTTATTCCGCATCCTCGATCAGGCCGTAGCCCCCGTCTGTCCTTCTGTAGACCACCGCGAATGCCCCGTCACAGTCCTCGTCCCGGAACGCGAAGAAGCTGTGCTCCAGCAGGTTCATCTGCAGGATGGCCTCTTCCCGGGTCATGGGCTTCATATTGAACTTCTTCGTCCGGATGATCTCGAACGTCCCCTCTTCCGGCTCCTCCGGAGCGAACGAGGTGGCATCGGGTGTGCGGACGAAGGCGTCCTGACGGAGTCTTCTGGCAAGACGCGTCTTGTTCTTGCGGATCTGCCGTTCGATCGTGGCGACCGCCGCGTCCACCGACGCGAACATATCAGACGTGCTCTCACTGGCGCGGAAGTATGTGTTGGCAGCATGAACCGTAATTTCAACGTTGTTCCGGTTCTTCTCCACACTGAAGGTGACAAGAGCGTCGGCGTCGTCCCCAAAGAATCGTTCCAGCTTCATGACCTTCTTCTCTGCATACTTGTGAACGTTCTCTGGCAGGCTGACCTTTTTTTCTGCGTACTGAAATCTCATAATAGCCGCTCCTTTCGTTTGTTCCTACTTCCTTGGGTGCATCCCGAAACCGGCTCCCCGATTTTTGGATCCGCCCCAGGGATCTCTCCCTGTACTGGCATCATACCACAACTTGCACAATTTTTCAAGTATTATCGTATACGCTTTCGTGAATTTTGTGTGAATCCGGCGTAACAAAACTGTGAAACTCGGCGTCTATTGAATTTTCTGAATAAATTCATCCATGCTCATCCCGAAATAGTGGGCCAAAGTCATAATATTTCTCGTGCTGATGTTGGTCTGCTTTCCGGTCATGATGTTCCGGATCGTCCCGGCGTTGACCTCGGTCCTGCGCGAAAGCTCAGCCGCGGTCAATCCCTGCTCCTCCATCAGCGCCGTCAGCATCTGCGCCGCGTGCTCAAAGTTTTTCATTGTTTCGTCCCTCCACCTCGTCGAGAAGTTCGGTCATCACCAACTGAAAAATTTTCTCCGCCCGGCGGCTGAACGCGCGGGCCAGCGCGCGGCCCTGCGTCTGCGTCGGGGCCATGAGCTCGATCGTCATTAGATTGCTCTTTTCATCGTCCAGCCCGAGCACGACGGAAAAATCGCCGCCCTCGCGCGGGATCACCTCGGTGCGGACCATGCTCTGCCGCTTGATCTCGCGGTTGAACCGCTCCACCGCGGCCAGCGCCCGCTGCATCACCGGATAGGCGATCGCGTCGCTCGTGACCTCCTCCTGCTCGCGGCCCTTGTCCGTGATGACGTATTCGTCCTCGCCGGTCTTCTCGAGATGACCGCTCTCCACCATCTGCGGCACCGCGACGCTCACATCGAAATAACTCAGGCAGTCATCCTGAAAACAAAGCTCATAGATCTTCTGCAGGCTCAGCGGATAGAGGGCCTTCGACGCCACAAACAAGATCAGGACCTTCACGTCGAGCATATCGTGGATAAAACCGTGCTGCTGCATATCGACACCTCACTGGCAAACATTTCTCTTCTTGTCTCCAGTATAGCAAAAAACGCGCGGAAACACAAGTATTTCCGCGCATCCCGCCAGACGTGCGGAAGGATTTACCTCTTGCAATCGCCCGGACGCTGGGGTAAAACGGAGAAGAAGGAGGGATTCCCCATGAAAAGAAAAATCCGAACCACCCTGAGCGCGCTGGCGCTGTTTGCCGCGCTCGCGCTCCCCGCCTCCGCCGCACGCTGGCAGTGCGTCACGCTGCCCGCCGGCTGCGGTCTCCCGGTCTCCTGCTGGCAGCGATGCCCAGAGCAGAGCTGTCCGGATCAGACCTGCCCGGACACGGACTGCGCGGACGGCTCCTGCACCGAGCAGCCCGCGCAGCCGGATCTCCCCGGCACGCCGGAACAGCCTCCCGAGCCGGACACGCCCGAAACGCCGTCCCAGCCGGACAGCAGCTCCGTCCCCGCGGAGGAGCGCGCCGTCGTCTCGCTCGTGAATGAGATCCGCGCACAGTATGGCCTCTCCGTGCTGACGCTCGATGAGAGCCTCTGCCGCTATGCCCGCGTCAAATCGCAGGACATGCAGCAAAACGGCTACTTCTCGCACGAGAGCCCGACCTACGGCTCCCCGTTCGACATGATGCGCAGCTTCGGCATCTCCTATTCCTATGCCGGTGAAAACATCGCCATGGGCTATTCGTCGGCGCAGTCCGTCGTGGAGGCCTGGATGAATTCCACGGGCCACCGCGCGAACATCCTCTCCGCGAACTTCACGTCCATCGGCGTCGGTTATGTCGCAAACGGCGGCTACTGGACGCAGTGGTTCCTCGGCTGATTTTCTCGGACAATTCAAATCAACTGATTGACGATCGGCTACATAAATAGAATCAAACTCCCGCCTTTCCCGCCGGTTCCCCCGGCGGGTTCTTTTTCCGCCGCAGTGTTCGCAGAGGCGGGACGACTCTGTCCGCCCAAAGGCTCCCCTTGATTGCATCAAGGGGAGCTGTCTGGCCGCAGGCCAGACTGAGGGGATTAAGGCTATCAATGTTCCGCCGCATTTCGCTTATGTCCGTAGGGGGCGACCATTGGTCGCCCGTTTCTCGCCCTTCGCCGCACAAACAGGCCCCATTCCCGTTCCTCCCGCATAAGATAGGTCGGAAAGAAGGGATGTATTTGATCCAGAATTTTGCCATTCTCGGCGGCGACCGCCGCCAGTACCACCTTGCCGCGCAGCTCATGGCCGCAGGCTTCTCTGTCGCCTGTTATCAGGTACCGGACCTGCCGGATACCCACGCCAGCCTGCACGATGCGCTCGCGCAGGCCGAGGCCGTGCTCCTGCCCGTGCCCGCGCTCCGCGACGCGGCCCACATCAAATCGCCGGGCGCCCTCCCGCTGGACGCCGTCCGCGCCTGTCTGCCGCCCGGCGCGCGCATCTTCGGCGGCGTCCTGCCGGAAGATTTGTTCGCCGGTCACGTACAGTATGACTACATGCGCGACGAGCCGCTCGCCATCCAGAATGCCGCTATCACCGCCGAGGCCGCCGTCGCTCTCGCGCTCGGCGCCATGCCAACCGGCCTTGCCGGGAGCCGTGTCCTCGTCGTCGGCCTCGGCCGCATCGGCAAATGCCTCGCCCGCAAGCTGCAAAGCCTCGGTGCGGCAGTCACAGTCGCCAGCCGCCGGGCCGAGGACCGCGCCTGGTGCGCTGCGCTCGGCTATCGCCCGGAGCAGACACACGTCTACGCGCAGGGCCTCACCTACGACTGCGTTCTCAATACCGTCCCCGCCCCGGTTTTCACCGAGGCGCAGCTCGCCGCGCTCCGCTGTCCGCTGATCGATCTCGCGTCCGTGCCCGGCGGACTCCCGCCGGCGTGCGACCAGCCCGAACTCTATCAGCGCGCGCCCGGTCTGCCCGGCAGATTCGCGCCGGAGCGCGCTGCCCGTATCCTCAAAGAAACCACTTTACGGATCCTATCCGAAGAACAGGAGGCATTATGGAACCCGTGATCGGCTTTGCCCTATGCGGCTCATTCTGTACGTTTTCCCGCGTACTGGATGTGCTGGAACGCCTGAAAACCCAATATCCCAACATCATCCCCATCCTCTCCGAGGCCAGCTACACGACCGACACCCGCTTCGGCGCAGCGGCGGACTTCCGCACCCGCATCGAAGCGATCTGCGGCCATGAGATTCTCCATACCATCGCGCAGACGGAGCCGATCGGCCCAAAAAAGCTGCTCGACTGCCTCGTCATCGCGCCCTGCACCGGCAACACGCTCGCGAAGCTCGCCTGCGGCATCGCCGACGGCCCCGTGACCCTCGCCGCCAAGGCGCACCTGCGCAACGAGCGTCCCATCGTCCTCGCCGTCTCGACGAACGACGCCCTCGCGGGCAACGCGCCCTCCATCGGCACACTGCTCACCCGGCGGCACTATTATTTCGTCCCCTTCTCGCAGGACAACGCCGCCAAGAAGCCGCGCTCCATGGTCGCGCACTTCGAGCTCCTGCCAGAGACCATCGCCGCCGCCCTCGAAGGACGCCAGCTCCAGCCCCTTCTGGCCTGATACAATCCGGGTGCAGTATTTTTCGGATACGCTTTGTAGGGGCGGACGACTCTGTCCGCCCAAAATATAGGTGTCATTGCGAGCCAGTGACCGATGTCACTGGCGTGGCAATCCCGTAGATTTTCCAGAAGCGTTCCGGGATGCTTGTAGGGGCCGATGGCCCTCATCGGCCTTTTTTGAACCCATTCTTTTCTTTCTCTGCCAGAAAGAAAAGAACGGTTTCAA
>CAJMLC010000145.1 GCA_905214155.1 uncultured bacterium
CATGTCACCGGCATGTCATTCACTCCCTCGCCCCCGCTGCGCGGCCCCTTGATGCAAGCAAGGGGAGCCTTTCGTGCGGTGAGATGTGGGGGCTTTTCATTATGAATTCTCCATAATCGTCTTGGTCTGCTCCTCACGGTACTGCCGCGTGTAGAGCTGCCAATAGGCGCCCTTCGCCGCCATCAGTTCGCGGTGCGATCCGCTTTCCACGATCTTGCCGTCGTGCACGACGAGGATCACGTCCGCCCGCCGGATGGTCGACAGCCGGTGCGCGATGATGAACGACGTCCGCCCCGCCATCACCTTTTCGATGGCGTTCTGGATGAGACGCTCCGTCACCGTGTCGACCGAGCTGGTCGCCTCGTCGAGCACGAAGATGCGCGGGTCGGCCAGCAGCGCACGCGCAAACGACAGCAGCTGCTTCTCGCCGGTGGACAGGCTGTTGCCGCCTTCGCCAACGTCGGATTCATATCCCTCCGGCAGCCGCGCGATGATCTCATCCGCCGACACGGCGCGCACCGCCGCCTCGATCTGCTCCATCGTCGCGTGTTCGTTGCCGTAGCGCAGATTCTCCAGCACAGACCCGGAGAACAGATGCGGCGTCTGCAGGACATAGCCGATGTTCGAATGGAGCCAGAGCTGGCTCCGCTCGCGCGCGTCGCGCCCGTCGATGAGCACCTGCCCCTCCGTCGGCTCGAAGAACCGGCAGACAAGGTTCACCAGCGTCGATTTGCCCGCGCCGGTCTCACCCACGATGGCGACGTTCGTCCCCTGCGGGACCTTCAGGTTGAAGTGCTCCAGAATGTTTTCCTGTCCGTCCGGATAGCGGAACGTCACGTTGCGGAACTCGATGTCGCCGTAGAGCGGCTCCCAGTTTTCCTTCTTCGGATGGAAGCTGTCGCCGTACTTTTCGATGACCTCCGGCGTGTCGCGCACGTCGGACTCCGTCTCCATCAGCTTTGTGAAGCGCTCCACGTTGACCTGCACGTTCGTCAACGCCGAGAGCACCTGCACCAGCCACTGGATCGGCTCCATCATGCCCTGTGCATAGTTCATGAAGACCGACAACGTACCGACGAGGATCACGCCCTCGCGCGTGATGATGCCGCCGCGCCACAGCACGATCGCCAGCGCGACCGACGCAGCCAGCGCGGTGGTTGACATAAAGAGGCTCCGCGTCCGCATTTCCCGGACGCTCACGCGCTTCATCTCGCCGGTCAGACTGTCAAATTCCTGTTCCATCCGGTCTTCGATGACGAGCGTCTTCGTCGTCTTCGCGCCCGTGATGCCCTCGTTGAACGCGCCCGTGATCTGCGAGTTGTGCTCGCGCACGCGCCGGTGATAGACGACGAGCTTCTTCTGGAAATATACGCCCGACACCGCCAGCACCGGCACGATCACCATCACGCCGAGCGCCAGCTTCCAGTTCAGGACGAACATCATCACGATTGCGAACAGCAGATACGCGATGTACCACACGCCCTCCATCAGGCCCCAGGCGAGCGTGCTCGCGATGCGGTCGGTGTCGGACATGACGCGCGCATGGACATAGCCGACGCTGTTCTGGTTGAAATACGAGAACGAAAGCGTCTGCAAATGGTCAAATGCCTGCCGCTTCAGGTCGCGGCCGATAAAAAGCTCCGCCTTGCAGGCCCCGTAGGCCGAGATGTAGTTCGACGCCGTCTGCACCAGCATCACCAGCACATAGAGTGCGAGAAAACCGCCGAGGCCGTTCATCGCGCCGTCCGCGATGAAATGGTCGATGGCATACTGCTGGAACAGCGGGATCACCACGTCCATCACGCTCCCGAGCGTGCCGAAGAACACCATCGCAAACAGCAGCCTGCCATAGCCCGGCAGATAGCCCGCGAGCTTCGGAATTCCGAACAGGCGAAGATGCGGTTGCTGCTTCATGTCTCCGCCTCCTCTCCAATGGCCATCTGCATGTCATAGATCTGCCGGAACAGGCCCTCCTCGCGGAGCAGCTCTGCCGGTGTGCCGAGCTGCAAGACCTTCCCGCGGTCGAGCACGAGGATGTTGTCGCAGTCCAGCAGCGTCGTGATGCGGTGCGAAATGATGATGCTCGTCGCGCCCTTGCGCTCCCTGGCCAGCGCCGCGCGGATCTTCTCGTCCGTCTGCGTGTCGACCGCCGAGAGCGAATCATCGAACACCGTCACCGGCGTCTTCTGCGTCAGCATCCGCGCGATGGCCACGCGCTGCTTCTGTCCGCCGGAGAGCGTCACGCCGCGCTCGCCCACCATCGTCTCATATCCGTTTGCAAAGCCCTCGATGTCGTCCGCGATACAGGCCGTCTTCGCGGCCTCGCGGATCGCAGCTTCGTCCGCACCGCAGACGCCGATGTTCTCCGCGATCGTCCGGGAAAACAGGAACGGCTCCTGCAGCACGACGCCCACATGCTCGCGCACCCACGCGGCGGGCATCTGCGCGAGGTCGACGCCGCCGACCGTCACGCGCCCTTCGCTCGGCGCATAGAGCTTGCACAGCATCAGAAGCAGACTGCTCTTGCCGGAGCCGGTTCCGCCGAGGACGCCGAAGCTGCTCCCCGCCGGGATCGTAAACGACACATCGTGCAGCACGTCAGGACCCGTCTCATAGCGGAACGTCACATGGTCGAACACGATGTCCCCGTCCATCGGGGCCTCCACCGCATCCGGCGCATCCTGCTCCACCGAGGCATCGAGGATCTCGCCGATCCGCGCAACGGAAACGCCCGCCTTGCTCATCTCCGAGATGACGCGGCCAAGCCGCCGCACCGGCCCGATGACCATGGCATTGTAGATGGCAAACGACACAAAGTCGCCCTCGGTCATCTCGCCGCGCACGCAGAGCAGACTGCCGATCACCACGACCAGCATTGTCTGGATGCAGGCCGTCGTATCGCCGACCGCCCAGAAATCCGACAGCGTCTTGCACAGGCGCACCCAGAGCGTCGTATATTCCTGATTTTGCTTTTCAAACCGCTCGCGCTCGAAATTCTCGCGGCCGAACGCACGCACCACGCGCACGCCGGTCAGGTTCTCCTGTGCGATCGTCGAGAGCACGCCCTCGCTCTCGTCGCAGGCTGTGAACCGGTCGCGGATGCGGTTGTGGAACAGCACCGAATAGCCCACGATGATCGGGAACATCAGCCCCGGCACGAGGGCCAGCTTCCAGTTCATCAGCGCCATGCACGTCAGCGACAGCACGATCATCGCGATCATGCGGAATACCGCGACGAACTGCTCCTGAAAGAACTGCTTGATGCGCTCCACGTCAGACGTGCAGCGCTGGATGATGTCGCCGGTCGGATTTTTCGAGTGCCACGCCCACGGCAGGTGCTGAATGTGCCCATAGAGCAGGTCGCGGCTCGTCTTGACGAGCGTCTCGCCCGCCTTTGCGCTGTAGAGATTCGTCAAAAAGCGGAACACCGCCGACAGCAGACCCACGCCCACCAGCACCGCCGCCGGGATCCAGAGTGCCTCGCGGATCTGCTCCGCGCCGCCGAGCCACCCGACGATCCGGTTCGCCGCCTGGACATGCACCGGCGCATTGCCGATGAACGAGTCCACGCTCACGCGGATGATCTGCGGGATCACAAGCTCGCAGCCCGTAAACACCAGGCCCGACACGATGCAGACCAGAAAATAGCCCCAGCTTCCATGCAGAAGCCGGAGCAACGTGCGCCCATTACCCGTCTTTTGCCTTTTTTGATCCAAGCGTTTCCCCTCGCTTTCTCACGGAGCAAGCGTGCTCCGTCTGAAAAGGGCGACGCCACGGCGCCGCCCCAGTTGTTTTATTTTACCACATGTTTCCGAAAAATGCAATCGGCTTCACAATTCTTCAGAATTTCCGGACGCTCCGGGATATATTCACAGCTGCCCGGCCTTTGCGGGCCGGGCGGATATGTTATTTCCAGAGCAGGAACAGGAGCCCGAGCAGAATGCCAAGGCCCAGCAGATACGCCCCCGCGATCAGCAGCACGGCCTTCATCGCGCCGAGCGCGGCCCACCGCTTCTCCTTCGGCGTCAGGTCAAGCCCCTCGCCGGACGGCGCATCCTCGCGCGGCTTGCGCCGGGGCAGGAACGTCCGCTGCGGCACGATGCCGCTCATGTCGGCGATCGTCCGCCCGTCGTCCTCAAATTCGTCCCGTTTCCTCATTCGTCAAACAGGTGGCAGACCACATAATGGCCCGGCTCCACCTCACGCTGGCACGGCGCTTCCTCGCGGCAGCGGTCGGTCGCGTACGGGCAGCGCGTGTGGAACTTGCAGCCCTTCGGCGGGTTAGCCGGTGACGGGATCGAGCCCTGCAGCACGATGCGCTCGCGCCGGACCGTCGGATCCGGGATTGGGATGGCCGAGAACAGCGCCTTTGTATACGGATGGAGCGGCCGGTCAAAGATGTCCTGCGTCTCGCCGTACTCGACGAGGTTGCCGAGGTACATGACGCCGACATGGTCCGAAATATGCTCGACGACCGAGAGGTCATGCGAGATGAACAGATAGGTCAGGTTATATTTTTCCTGCAGCTCCTTCAGCAGGTTGATGATCTGCGCCTGGATCGACACGTCGAGCGCGGAGACCGGCTCGTCGCAGACGACAAACTCGGGATTCAGCGCCAGCGCGCGGGCGATGCAGATCCTCTGCCGCTGGCCGCCGGAAAATTCATGCGGATAGCGGGTCTTGTGATACGGCTGCAGGCCGCAGTTGTC
>CAJMLC010000146.1 GCA_905214155.1 uncultured bacterium
TTTCCGCTCCATTTGGAAGCGAAATTTTGAAAATAATCTTGCGCTTATGTAAACCCAAAACCGGAATTTTCGAAACTTTTTTCCAAAAAATCAAAAAACGCGCCCGGCGAGACCCCGCCGGGCGCAGCATCGATGCGATATTTTCCGGAAACGCAAACAGACGCAGCGGAGATATAACCGTCAAAAGATCCGCCGAGTTCAGTTCTCTTTCATCAGTTTGCGGCGGGCAATATTGATCGTGCCCTCCTGCATCGCGCCGATCCAGGCCAGGGCCCGGCCCGTGCCGTTGGCCACGCAGGAGTCCGTGTCGTCCGCGATGGCGCACGGGATCTCCGTCCGCTCCGCGATCAGCTGGTCGAAGCCGTAGAGCAGGCTGCCGCCGCCCGTCAGCACGATCCCGTTCTGCGAAAGATCGGCCACCAGCTCCGGCGACGTGTGCTCCAGTACCGAGAGCACCTCGTCCACGATCTGCCGCGCCGGGCGCTTGAACGCCTCGAGCAGCTCCGTCGACGTGACGCTCTCTTCGCGCGGCAGACCGGTCTTCAGGTCGCGGCCCTTCACGGTCATGACGGACTCCTCCGCGCGTGGATAGACGCAGCCAATCGCAATTTTGACCTCTTCGGCGGTGTTCTGCCCGATGACGAGGCCAAACCGCTTGCGCACAAACTGGATGACCGCATCGTCAAACGTGTCACCCGCGATCTTGATGGACGAGGACACGGCGATGCCGTTCATGCTGAGCACGGCGATGTCGGTCGTGCCGCCGCCGATGTCAACGACCATGTGGCCCGACGGACCTGCAATGTCCAGCTTGGCCCCGAGCGCCGCAGCGAATGGCTCTTCGATCAGATATACGCGCCGGGCCCCGGCCTCCATCGTCGCCTGAATGACGGCGCGCTCCTCTACCTCGGTCACGCCGCTCGGCACCGAAACGATGACGCGCGGCTTGATGAGCGAAAATTTGCTGATCTTCTTCAGAAATTGCTCCAGCATTTTTTCGGTCATCTCGTAGTCGGAGATGACGCCGTCGCGCAACGGCCGGACGGCCACGACGTTGCCCGGCGTGCGGCCCAGCATATTCCGCGCCGCCGCGCCGACCTGCAAAACCTTTCCGGTGTTCTTATCCACAGCGACGACCGAGGGCTCGCGCAGGACAATACCCCGCCCCTCCTCATAGACCAGCACGTTCGCCGTGCCGAGGTCGATGCCGATGTCTCGCGTCAGTTTCATGATGGTTCCCCTTTCTGTTCCGGGTTCTTTCTCGGTGTTGCGAGGGCCGCGCAGACAACGCTCTGCGCCCCCGCAGTGAGCAGCACGCGGCAGCACTCCGAGAGCGTCGAGCCGGTGGTGACAATATCGTCGATGAGCAGCAGCCGCTTGCCCTGAAAGGCCTCCGGGGCATACGGCTGATAAACGCCGCGGACATTGGCCGCGCGCATCGCGGCGTCCGTCAGCGTCGATTGTGCAGGATTGTCCGTTCCTTTGACCAGCGTCCGCGCCATCGGCACGTCCAGCGCACGCGAAACTGCCTTGCAGAGCAGCTCCGCCTGATCATATCCGCGCGTTTTGCGCCGTTCGCGGCTGACCGGTGCCCATGTGATGAGGTCAAATTTCCCGGCCAGCTTGTCCCCGATCGTGACCGCCATCCACTTCCCGTAGACCGCGGCATACTGTCGGCAGCCGCCGAATTTGAACCGGTGGATCGACGCGCGCAGCGGCTCCTCATAGAAGCAGGTCGCGACGCACCGGTCGGCAAAGCGCACATGCGGGTCCGCGCCGTCATGCTCCGGCAGGTTGTCCATGCAGTGCTGGCAGACCGGCTCCCGGCTGGACTCCAGCAGCTTATGGCAGACGACGCACTTTGGCGGATAAATGAGATCGAACAGCCATGTGAGCGGATTCATGCCGTTCCCTCCTCCAACCGGAGCTTCAGACCACTGTATCGCTTCTGGCGGCGGTCATTGCGCACCATTGCCGCGAGCACTTCCTCGTCGCCCACGACAATGAGCAGCTCCCGCGCCCGCGTAATGGCCGTATAGAGAACGCTCCGCGTCAGCAGATACGGCGACCCGGCGAACGCCGAGAGGATGACCGCGCGGTATTCGCTGCCCTGGCTCTTGTGGATGGTCATCGCGTAGGCCGGCTCCAGCTCGCCGAGCAGGTCGAACGCATATTCCGCCCGCTTGTCGTCAAAATCGACCGTGACCAGCTCGGTCTCATAGTCGATCTGGACGATCACGCCGATGTCGCCGTTGAAAATGCCCGTCCCGGCGCCGAGGCCGTTCGGATTCTTCCATAGTATATCATAATTGTTTCGGATTTGCATTACCCGATCGCCCTCGCGGAAGGAAAAATCTCCATATCGCTTCTCTTTTTTTCCGGCAGCGGGCGGATTCAGCACCGCCTGCAGCGCGAGATTGAGATTTTTTGTGCCGGTCTCGCCCTTGCGCGTCGGGCTGAGGACCTGAATTTCTGTCGCAGGGATGCCCATGTTTTTCGGCAGCCGCGTCTGGCAGAGCTGTGCAATTGTCTGTACGACGGCCTCCGGATCGCGCCGCCGCAAAAAGAAGAAATCACGGTCGGTGCGGTTCAGTACCGGAAGCTCGCCGTGGTTGACCGCATGCGCATTCATGACGATCAGGCTCTGGCTGGCCTGCCGGAAAATCTCCGTCAAACGCACCGTCTCCACGCGGCCGCTCCGGATGAGGTCGGCAAACAGATTCCCCGCCCCGACCGACGGCAGCTGATCCGGGTCTCCGACCAGGATCAACCGGCACTTTGGCTTCAGCGCGCGGAGCAGCGCCGTCATCAGCTGCAAATCGACCATCGACGTCTCGTCGACGATCAGCGCCTCACACGGCAGCGGCTCGTCCTCGTCGTGGAAGAACGACATCATGCCCGTTTCCTCGTCAAATTGGCTCTCGAGCAGTCGATGGATCGTCGAAGCCTCGCGCCCCGTACACTCGGCGAGGCGCTTAGCCGCGCGCCCCGTCGGCGCAGCCAGCAGCGTCTTGACCTTCATCAGATCAAAGAGTGCCAGAATGCCGGACATGACCGTCGTCTTGCCGGTGCCCGGCCCGCCCGTCACGATCAGCAGCTGCCGCTGCGCCGCCATCCGAATGGCCTCGCGCTGCTGCGCGGCATAGATCAGCGACTGGCTCTGCTCCGCCTGATCGACCAGGCGTTCCAGATCCTTCGGCGGCTCCAGTTCGCCGGTCATCTGTAAGATCCGGCGGCAGACATATTCCTCCGCCTCGTAAAACTGCGGCAGATAGCAGGCTTCCAAGCCCGCGACCTGATCCACGACCATCCGTTCCTGCTCAGAAAGGCGCGTCATGCCCGCACGGATGATCTCCGGCTCCAGACTGAGGAGCGCCGCCGTCGCGGCGCAGAGCTTTTCCGCCGGGATAAACGTATGCCCATGGTTGAGGTTGAACGACAGCTCAAACAGCACGCCCGCCTCAACGCGCCGCTCGTCGTCCGCGGCCAACTCCAACTCCAGCGCAAAGGCGTCCACCGCAGCAAAATCTGCGCCGTAGTACGGGTCCGTCAGCAGATACGGATCGTCGCGGAGCGCATCCTGCGCATCCGGGCCGTAAATGCGGTACAGCCGCACGGCCAGCTCCGGCGGCAGGCGGTGTATGGTCAGAAACTCGATCAGGCGGCGCACGCCGCTCTGCCGCCGGAAGCTCGACGACATCTCGGCGGCCTTGGAGCGCGTGATGCCGGGGATCTCCGCCAGCCGCGACGGCTCGTTTTCCAGCACATCGAGGCTCTGCGCACCAAACCGCTCCACGATCTTCGCGGCGGTCTTCGCGCCGATGCCCTTGACCGCGCGTGAGGAGAGATAGGAGAAGATCTCCTGTGTCGTCTCCGGCATCAGCCGCTCGAGAAACTCCGCCTCAAACTGCGGCCCATGGCTTGGGTGCCGTCCCCATTTTCCCGCGATGACCAGCCGTTCGCCGACCAGCGTCATCGGGATCGTCCCCGTGACCGTGATCTGTTCGCCGCCCTCGGTGCGCAGCCGCAGGACCGTATATCCGTTTTCCGCATTCTGAAACACGATGCTCTGCACCGTGCCCCGGATCATTTCCTCATCGCGTTCCGCCATCTAACTCTCCCGCAATCCATCTTTCAAATCTTGATACGTGCAGCATTCCACAAAGTCAAACCGCAGCGCCAGTACTTCCGCCAATTCACAGGCCGCGGTGTCCGCGTCCGTCGTGACCAGCAATAGCGTTCCATCAAACAGTCCGCTGCAACGCAGCCAGTTGACCGCACGCACCTGCCGCTCGAGCGCAGCCTCTTCCCCGTTCAGGAAGTATACCAGATGCGCACCCGCACGCATTGGCAGCAGCATCCGCCCGATCAGGCACCAGACCAGCACCAATACCAGCATTGCGATCGCTGCACACAATATCACATCCAACAGCATCTCCTCGCCTCCTGCTTCATCCTATGCCGGCGCAGGAAATGCGGATAGAAGTATCATACTATATTTTTGCGCCGTTTTCCACACAAATGTGAGAAAAGGACAAAAAAGCGGCGCCCGGAAAACCGGGCGCCGCAGGGCTTGAACCAATTTTGAAATTAGTCCTCGTTGATGGCGATGACAACGCCGGAACCAACGGTACGGCCGCCTT
>CAJMLC010000147.1 GCA_905214155.1 uncultured bacterium
CGGCGGCGCGAAGTTCCTCTGCCCGATGGCCGGCACCATCTCCATGATGCCCGGCACGGCGGCTGACCCGGCTTACCGCCGCGTCGACGTCGACGTCGAGACCGGCAAGGTCAGCGGACTCTTCTAATATCAGCAACCACTTCGGGAGGCGGCGGTCATCCGCTGCCTCCCGATTCGGCTAAGGCCCCCTCTGCGGAGAGAGGGCTGTCATGCGGAGCATGACTGGGGGAGTGAAACCTGCGGTTTTCCGGTCTTTTGCGCTTTTGCTGCGCATAAACTCCCTCAGGCCGCTGCGCGGCCAGCTCCCCCTTGGCAGGAGGAGCCTTTCACGTGCAAAACAGACCAATTTCAAATCAGGAGAACTACTTATGGATATGACCACCAAGTCCTGCCGTGAATTTGTCACGGTCCTGGCTTCCAACGAGCCGGCTCCCGGCGGCGGCGGCGCATCCGCGCTGGTCGCGGCCCTTGGAACGGCGCTCGGCAACATGGTCGGCGCGCTGACCGTCGGCAAGAAAAAGTACGCAGACGTCGAAGAAGAGATCAAGGCCCTGATGAAAAAGTGCGACGATCTTCAGACGCAGCTGCTCGATCAGGTCCCGGCGGACGCCGAGGGCTTTGTCCCGCTGGCAAAGGCCTACGGCATCCCGAAGGACGACCCCAGCCGCCCCGAGGTCCTGGAAAAGGCCACGATCACGGCCTGCCAGGTGCCGATGCACATCATGGAGCTGTGCTGCGAGTCGCTCGACTGCATCGCGACCTTCGCCGCGAAGGGCTCCCGCCTCGCCGTGTCCGACGCGGGCTGCGGCGCGACGATCGTCAAGGCCGCGCTCCAGGCGGCGTCGCTGAACGTGTTCATCAACACGAAGACGCTCCAGAACCGCGCCGTCGCCGAGGAAATGAACGCGAAGTGCCTCGGCATGCTCGACAAATACGGCAAACTGGCCGACGAGATCTTCGAGACCGTCAAGGCCGGATTCTTCAAATGATTGGAGGAAGATAAAATGGCAAAACAGCTGCTTGGCAAAGAAGTCACCGCTGCGATGAACGAAAAGCTGCAGGCTCGCGTCGCGGCATTGAAGGAAAAGGGCGTCAGCCCGAAGCTCGCCATCGTCCGCTGCGGCGAGAACCCGTCCGACCTCTCCTATGAGAAGGGCGCGACGAGCCGTGCGGAGCTGATCGGCGTCGAAGTCGTGAAGTTCGTCCTCCCCGAGGACGTCACCAAGGAAGCGCTGCTCGCACAGATCGACGCGATCAACGCCGATGATTCCATCCATGGCTGCCTGATGTTCCGGCCGCTGCCGAAGCACCTGAAGGCCGACCAGGACGAGATCTGCAACCGCCTCGCCGCCGCCAAGGACGTCGACTGCATGACCGACCTGTCCAACGCGGGCGTGTTTACCGGCAAGAAGCTGGGCTTCGCGCCCTGCACACCGCAGGCCTGCATGGAGATCCTCGACTACTATGGCATCGACTGCAAGGGCAAGAACGCCGTGGTCATCGGCCGCAGCCTCGTCGTCGGCAAGCCCGCCGCGATGATGCTCATGGCCAAGAACGCCACCGTCACCGTCTGCCACACGAAGACCGTTGACGTCGCCGGTATCGCGCGCAAGGCCGACATCCTCGTCTCCGCTGCGGGCGTGCTGAACAGCCTGACGAAGGATTACGTCTCCGAGGGTCAGATCGTCATCGACGTCTCCATCAACTGGGACCCCGAGAAGATCAACGCCAAGGGCGGCAAGGGCGCCATCGCGGGCGACGCGGTGTATGCCGAGGTCGAGCCGATCGTCGGTGCTATCACGCCGGTCCCCGGCGGTGTCGGCTCCGTGACGACATCCGTCCTCATCGGCCACGTGGTCGAAGCGGCCGAGCGGACGCTGGGCTAAGGTTTTGTTCCGCCGGCCGTGACACGGTCGGCGAATCTTTTTTAAGGCAGCACCACATCATTGCGTCTGCGGCTTTCGCCGGATCTTTTGCCCCAATGCTGCGGTTTGAAAAGCTTGAAATCCACAAAGGATGTCGGCGCTTTTCAAATCTTGCCTTGAAACAAAATCTCCCGCCGAATGCTCTTGCCGAATGATGCGGTGTTGCCCACGAGTTCCGTTTATTTTAGATGTTTGAGATGTTGTAAAGCGAAGAGATAGGAGTTATTTGAATATGGAAAAAAGCAAACGGTTTGCCGCCCCGGAGGCGGCGATCCGGCTGTGGTTCTGGCTGTTCGCGGCGGCGGCGCTGATCGCCGCGGTCTGCATGCCGGACCGGGGGCAGATGTTCGCGGGCCTTGGCCGCCTCTGCGTCCTGCCCTATCAGTCGGCAAATCCGTATTTCGCGGCAGAAAACGGCGGATTTGCAGGTACATTCTTAAATGTTGCGCTCGTCTGCGCAATCTGCGCGGCGGTCTATTCCCTGCCGGGCAGCAAGCCGGACGGCGTGTCCGTGCTGGCGTTCTTCCTGACGGCGGGCTTCGCCTTCTGGGGCATCACGGTGCTGAACATCTGGTTCTGCTTTGCGGGCACGCTGATCGTCTGCCTGATCCGGAAGGTCAACCCCTGCACGCAGGGCAACGTCTTCCTGTTCTCGACGGGCATTGCCCCGCTGATGACCGATCTGCTTATCCGCTATCCGGGCGCAGACGCCCACGGCGTGACCTTCTTCGGCTGCGTGCTGGCGCTGCTGGCCTGCTGCCTGATTGGGTTGGTCCTGCCCGCCGGGCTGGCCCACGGTCCGAAGATGCACAAGGGCTATGACCTGTATAACGCCGCCGTGCCGATCGGCCTCGTGGCGTTCTTCCTGCGCGCGGTGCTCTACCGCGTCCTCGGCGGGACGCTGGCAGACGGCGTCGGCGTTGGCGCGGGCGAGGGATACCCGCTCGTGACAAACGTGTTCTGCATCGCGGTCTTCGTGCTGGCCATCGTGCTGGGCCTGTCGCTCGGCGGCAGCTTCAAGACCTATGGCAAGCTGCTTCGCGACTTCGGCTTCGGCGCAGATTACGGCGCGAGCTACGGCGTGGGCACAGGCATTCTGAACTTCGGCATCTATGGCCTGTTCATCGTGCTCTACTACAATCTGATCGGCGCAAACTGGAACGCTGCGACCATCGGCTGCGTGTTCTGCATGGTCTGCTGCTGCTTCAAGGGCAGCCATCCTGGAAACGTCTGGCCGATCATGGTCGGCTATGTGGCCGCATCGTTCGCGACGAAGGGCCTCTGCGCCGCCCTCGGCACCGACTTCACCACCGCCATCAATGCTCAGGCCATCGTCATCGGCCTCTGCTTCGCGAACGGCCTTTCCCCGGTCGCAGGCAAATACGGCTGGTGGGCCGGGATCCTGTTCGGCGCGCTGCACTACGGGCTAGTCACGAGCGTGCCGTTCACGCACGGCGGCTTCCTGCTCTACAACGGCGGCTTCACCGCGGCGCTGATCTGCTTCCTGTTCATCCCGGTTATGGAGATGTTCTTCAAGACCAAGGACGAAAAGGCGGCCCTCCGTGCACAAAAATAAGGGCAACACTCCAAAATCCCCGGAAAAGCATCCGCTTTTCCGGGGATTTTTCATCCGTTCCGTCCGGTTTTTTCAAAATAGGAATTGACAAAACAGCATCTTTTTACTATAATAATCTGGTCTGCGGAGGTCGCAGACATGATCCTTGCCGCAAACGCGATTTGCGGCCATAAGTCCAGAAGGAGGTGCAACAACAATGGCAAAACTTTCCGCTAAGTATGAGATCCTTTATATCATCGATCCCGCACAGGGTGAAGAGGGTATCGCGGCTCTCGTGGAAAAATTCAAGGGCCTTGCAGAAGGCTACGGCGAAGTGACCAGCGTTGATGAGTGGGGCAAGCGTCGTCTTGCGTACCCGATCAACGACCTGGTGGAAGGCTACTACGTCTACATGACCTGTGACGCCAAGCCCGAGATGCCGGCAGAGCTTGACCGTGTCTTCAAGATCACGGAAGGCATTCTGCGTTCCATCATCGTCGCCGTCGAAGAGTAAGGAGGCTTTTTCATGCTGAACCACATCGTTCTCATGGGCCGTCTGACTCGCGACCCCGAGCTGCGCCGTACCGGCAGCGGCGTCGCGGTCGCCTCGTTCACGCTCGCCGTCGACCGCGATTTCGCATCGCAGGGCGGCGAAAAGGAAACGGATTTCGTCGACATCGTCGCATGGCGTTCCACCGCAGAGTTCGTCAGCAAATACTTCACGAAGGGCCGCATGGCTGTCGTCTCCGGCCGGCTGCAAATTCGCAACTGGCAGGACAAAGAGGGCAACAAGCGCCGCAGCGCTGAAGTCGTGGCCGACAACGTCTACTTCGGAGAGTCCAAGCGCGACAGCATGGCTTCGTCCGGTTTCGACCAGACGCCGCCGCCCGTCTCGTATCAGGCCCCGGCCAATCCGGCCGCCTCGTCTGATTTCTCAACGCTGATGGACGACGATCCCGACCTTCCGTTCTGAGCTCGCTTTTCCACAAGACCAAGATAGGAGGATTCATTATGGCAATGGCTAATGATCGTGTCCATCCTCGCAAGCGCAAGAAGGTCTGCTCCTTCTGCGTCGATAAGGTTGCGCACATCGATTTCAAAGACACTGCGAAGCTCCGCCGTTACCTGTCCGAGCGCGGCA